>CAJBZP010000088.1 GCA_903960135.1 uncultured Actinomycetes bacterium
GGTCGGCCTCGGAGTAGCCCAAATGGCGCGAGCCAATTTGCACCGGGGTTTCCGGTGCGCACACAGCGTCGCTAGGTGCGCAGCAACCACCGGCTTCACTGATCGCGATCTGGCGATAAGCATCACGAACGGCACTTCGGATTTCGTCGCTCTCGGCCTGTCCCATTGGCATCTCCCTTTACCCTGCACGCACATCATTGATGCTACACGGGCACAAATCACGTCCACTTGGCCCAGAAGTTCGACTCAGGCCAACGCCGCTCTATTTAAGACCACTTAAGTGCAAATACCAATGCCGTCAAGTGGTGACCCACGCGGCAAATGCTGCGAACAGCAAGAACCGAAAGAGCCGGCCCAGGAAGACCGCCGGATAGAAGATCTTCACCGGCACGCCAAGTGCACCGGACACGACACCAGCGACATCGAATGCGGGAAATGGCACCGCCGAAATCAGGAGCAGGACGACGAACGCGCGCACCGGGTGCGCCAGCGCTCGCGCCATCCAAGCGGCGAACTTGGTGCCCGCAAAGGAGCCTTTGCCCGCCCGCCCGGCGAGGAACCCGGATGTCTCACCGAGAGTGGCGCCGGCCGCAGTTGTGATCGCGACCAACCACGGCATCGACGCGGTTTCCATCATCTGCAAGATGATCGGGTTGTAGGGGATCGGGACTGCGACGGTGAAGTTGGTGAAGAAGGCCAGGAGGAACGAGCCGAGGAAGACCGATCCCTGCAGATTGCGGAAGAAGTCCTGGACGGGAGGCAATCCGATCAGCCAGTACGCCAAAACATTTAGTGCCAGTAAAGCCAGCAGCCCTGCGCCTAGGCGGAGCCAGGAGCGCTTGCGTCGTTCAGCAACGGGGGGTTCAGCCTCGAAGACTTCCTCGGATGCCATGGCGCGACCCTAGTTCTTGGTCTCCACGGCGGTGTCGGCCTCGGCAAGTCGTTCCTCGCGGCGGTGCTTCCAAACCATCCCGCCCAAGACAGCCAGAGCCGCGGGCAGCACACTCGCCCCGGCCTGCACACATTGAACGCACATATCAATCCTCAGACGCCGTGGGCGTGCCCGGGGTTCCCGCAACCTCAACGGATTCGGGCTCCGCTTCCCGGTTGCGCTTCAGGGCAAGCCAAACCACCCCGACCCCGAACAAGGTGAGTCCGGCCGTCATGTACTGCGCGCCGGTCAGGCCATAGAGCCGCTCGTCGTTGATGCGCACGAAGTCGGTGAGAAAGCGTGCGCCTCCATACATGATGGCGAAACTACCGGCCATCACACCGGCGGGAGCCTGCTTCTTGTCCAAATACAGCAGCACCAAGATGATCGGGATCAACCACATGAACTCATATAACGCAGCGTTGTGGTAGGTCACACCCACCTCTAGGGGGCCTTCGATCACCGCGCCGCCGGTGTAGGTCCAACCTAGGAAGAAATCCGTCGGGCCGCCAAGGTGCTCGCCGACGGCAACGCAGCCCAACCGACCGATCATCTGACCGACGGCCAGACCAAGTACCGCGCCATCGAGAAGCTCCCAACGGCGATCCTTCGGCCACTTGCGCGTGAACAACGGTGCCACCAAGATCGCGGTGACAAAGCCGCCGGTGAACTGCAGGCCACCGTCCCAGACAGCTATGACGTCAATTGGTGACTGGATCTCCTCCAAGTGAGTGACCACCCAGAGCAAGCGCGCACCTACGAAGCCGATGCCAACGAGAATCAAGGCGACTTTCTCGGTCTCTGATCGCGGAATCCCATAGCGCAAATTGCGCCGCGCTCCGACGTAGATTCCGGTGATCACGCCGATCGCCACGAACAGCCCGAAAGTCATGAGCCTTAATGGCCCGATCTCGATGGCGGGGAAAGTTGGATACGGGATCCCTGCCACCAAGGTCAACACCTGCTAATCGTAGGGGTCACCTCCCCTCGGTTTAGTTGACCCCGGTGATTAAGCCCACCGGGTGCCCGGGCGGGCAATGCCCCGGTACCGGCCGATATCAGGGTTATCTGAGTTCGAAGGGTGGGTACTTGTCGGTGGCAAGGAGCAGGGCGTATGCCTGCACCCGCCAGGTCCAGCGCATTACCCCGACGACGAAGTCAAACAACCCCCGCGGGTAGCGGCCGGTGAAGATGATCGCGAACCACGAAATAACCACAACGAACAGCACCGCGATCCAAAGGAAGAACAAGATCACGTAGTGCGGGATCGCCAAGAACCACTTAACAAGTGGCATCCCCCGCTTGAGGTCGGTCTGGGCGTTCGGATAGTCCAGGTCGAGGTGGATGTTCTGCTCATCCTCAGTTGATGGATACCGATCAGTAATAAGGGCAAGATAAGCCGAGATACGCAGCGAGAAACGGTTCAGGGCGAGCGCGAAATCGAACCACCACCTCGGGTACCGCTTGCGGAACAAGATCAGCAGCAAGGTCACCAAGAACAACGAGCCGACGATGCCGGCACCGGTGCTGACTGTGTCACCAACAACCTCACCGGCCGCGTTTACCGTCTGGATAACACTTTCACTGCCACTGGTCAGAATTCCCAAAATAATTAGAATCGGGATCACCAAGATGACGCGGAAGATGGTCGTGACTCGACTCAACTTTTCTTGGTAGTCGATGTTGAGACGTGCCGGATACGCGGTGTCGACCATGTGCTCTCCCTTGGGTCAAAGTGTGTCGCCATTCTACTTTTCGCGAAGTGACCAAGGCTGCGAGCCACACTGGCGGCCAGCGGCGATCTCGCGGGGTTAGTCGGGCCCCTGATTAGGGCCGACCCAAAGCCCGCTAGGCGCTGACTCGGAAGAAGTAGGTCTGCCGCAATGGGCCGTATTCACCCTTCCTCGGTGCGCGCACCAGAATTTCAACACCGATCGGCTCGTCCGCCTCAATTTCGATGAACGTTCCCTGCGAGTTCACTGTAACCACGCAGCGCGGTCCGCCCGAGCCATCCATCTTCGCCACACGAAGCAAGGGCGAGCACGATGCCGTGACCTGCGCCGATTGCTTCGCATTTGTTACGAGTTTCACCGGTGCGAACTTGTTGGTTCCCAGAACTAGTTTTTTCGGTGGTTGCCAATTAGTAGTTACCACTTGAGTCTTACCGACGACAACCTCCACCGTGACGTCGTCGGTCTGCCCATTGGGGGTGACGATGATCACGGTGATCTTCTCGGTTCCTCGGAAACCAGGATCCGGAGTAAAAATAACTGTGCCGTCGAGAACGACGGCTTTGCCGTTGGCTGGATCCTCTACGCTCGTAATAGTGGAGCCGGCGGGGGCGTCAGGAAGATCAGTAACCGTTATCACCGTCGGTACGCCAGGATCGCCACTAGCGGACGGCGACGGACTCACAGACGGCGAAACCGACGGCGACGGACTCACAGACGGCGAAACCGACGGCGACGGACTCACAGACGGCGAAACCGACGGCGACGGACTCACAGACGGCGAAAC
>CAJBZP010000089.1 GCA_903960135.1 uncultured Actinomycetes bacterium
CGGGTGCTGCACCGGGCCCGATGGCCTCTCCAAGTCAATATCCTCACCCCCCGACCGAGCCCTGCTAGGAATACTGCGGCGCGAGGCGGATGTGATTTTGGTTGGCGCCAACACCATCCGCACCGAGAATTACGCCCCGCCCCCCAAGCCACTGGCAATCGTCTCCAACAACTTGGATCTGCCGGCGGGGCTCGCCATGTTCAAGGAGGCAAAAGCGTAGACACCGCGGTCCATGGTTCTCACGTCGCAAGCCGCGATCGACCGGTCCCCAAGGGACGTTCGCGAACGCATTGACCTCATTGCCTGCGGCGCCGCTGAGGTAGATCTCGAAACGGCGGTTGCGGCACTAGCCGACCAAGGCCTTACCCGCATTCATTGCGAGGGAGGTCCTAAGCTCCTGGGCTCACTAATTGCAGCCTCGTTGCTTGATGAACTCCTGCTCACCATCAGCCCGGTATTGGTGGGCGGCACCGATCACCTGATTTCGACACCGGCGCTGCCGGCGCTCACCGCCAAACCGGTGCATGTGCTTACCGAATCCGGATCGGTATTTTCGCGGTACCTGCTAACGTCGAATGATTAGATCTGACGTTGAGCCGACAGGCCGGCATCCAACTCCGCGCGTGCTGCCAGAACCGCAGGCAATTCACTTGTCTCCGGAATCCCTACCTGCCAAAAAGCACCACCGGGAGTCCAATCACCTTCGCGGGCTTCAACGACGATTACGCTGGTGCGATCATGGGATCGGGCAGTTTGCAGCGCACTCGCGAGTTCGTCAAGAGATTCAACTTTCACCGCATAGGCGCCTAACGCCTGCGCGTGGGCACGAAAATCAACCCGCGCCTCGCTGCCCCCACCCCGGGAATCTCGCAGCATGTTGTTGTAGGAACGACCACCCTTACCAACTTGGAGTCTTTCAATTACCGCGTAACCCGCATTGTCCAAGACCACCAAGATGAACTTCTTGCCCGAGAGCACCGAGGCGTAGATATCGCTGTTCAACATCAAGTACGAGCCATCGCCAACCAACGCGAAGACGTCACCTTTTGTGCGTGCGAAGGCAGCGCCCCAAGCACCAGAGATCTCGTACCCCATGCATGAGAAGCCATAATCACAATCGAAGGTCGCAATCCCCTTGCTCATCCAGTTGATATTCAATTCACCCGGCAGGCCCCCGGCGGCGGTCAACACATAATCCTCAGGAGTCGCGACCGCATGAACCGCAGCAACAACCTGGGCATAACTCATCGGCGAAACCCCGTCAGCCGCAGCCCTGCTGCCGATCAGAACTTGGAGATCCGCACGCGCCTGGACACCGGCCTGCGTCCAATCGGTCGGCGCACACCAGCCCGCCAGCCCCTCCGCCAAATCCGCGAGGCAGGCACGCGCATCACCGACAACGGCCTTGGCCACCCGCTTGCCGGCATCAAATCGAGCCGCATTTATCGACACAATTCGAGCCGATGGCGCAAATAAGGTCCATGACCCGGTGGTGAAGTCTTGCAGCCTTGTGCCGACCGCGAGGATGACATCTGCCTGTGCACAAAGGGCGTTGGTGGCACTCGCACCGGTAACTCCGATGGGCCCAACATAACGAGGGTGGTCACCAAGCAGGGACGATTTACCCGCGATGGTCTCAACAACGGGAATCCCATGTGTCATCGCGAAGTCCGCTAGTTCTGCCTCAGCCCGCGAGTAGTGCACGCCACCACCGGCGATGAGCACCGGCCGCTGGGCCGTCCGCAGTAGTTCCGTCGCGGCGGCTAGTTCGTCCAGATCCGGGCGCGGTCTTGGAATCGTTCGCACCGTAGTGTCGAAGAAGGCCGCCGGATATTCATAGGCGGTGGCCGCCACATCTTGGGGCAGTCCAAGAAATGCCGGCCCGCACTCCCCCGGATCAAGCAGCATTGACACCAGTTGCGGCAGCGTCGTGGTGAGCTGGGCCGGGTGCGTGATGCGATCCCAGTAGCGCACGACCGGACGAAACGCATCA
>CAJBZP010000090.1 GCA_903960135.1 uncultured Actinomycetes bacterium
CCGGGGGATCGGGTGCGGATCGATATCGGGGCCCGAACTTTGGATCTATTGGTTGATGAAGCCGAACTGGCCAGGCGGCGGGCGGTGTTTGTGCCCCTGCCACCTCGCTACACCCGGGGCGTGCTGGCCAAGTACACCAAGTTGGTGGGCTCGGCGTCTAAGGGCGCGGTCTGCGACTAATCGTGGCGGGTGCCCGCAGCTCGACGTTGCGCAAGGCGTCCGTAACCAGGGTCACCGCGGAAAACTCAGGCAGTTACGCACTTTCGTCACCGTCAAATCCCGGGCTGCCTGTGCACCCCGGGCTGACGCTCCCAAGGGTAACGGCCAAGGATAGGGGCCGACGTGACAAATCACCGGGGGACCGGTAACGTACCGGTCGTGGCAAACAATGTTGTAGTTATTAGGCGCGCGGGCTAGACGCATACCCCGCGCGCTGCCCTCCGTCACCCACCAGGGTCGGGGGGCTTTTCGTTGGAGCGGCACAATTACGTACGGGCAGTGGCAAAACCGTCTAGCTGGAGAAGTGAGAGGGATCATGGGTGAGCAAGCGGCCGGTGCGCAGGTTTCCGGTGCACAAAGCCTAGTTTTGGCCCTTGAGGCGGCTGGGGTAACCGATGTTTTCGGGATTCCCGGTGGCGCGGTGCTGCCACTTTATGACCCACTGCTGGACTCTAGAGTCCGCCATATTCTGGTGCGCCATGAGCAAGGTGCCGGTCATGCGGCTGAAGGTTTCGCTGCGGCCACCGGCCGGGTCGGGGTATGCATTGCAACAAGTGGCCCGGGGGCGACCAACTTGGTCACGCCAATTGCCGATGCGGCGATGGATTCGGTGCCGATGGTCGCGATCACCGGTCAGGTGCCCAGCGGTGCGATCGGCACCGATGCCTTCCAGGAGGCTGATATCCGCGGCATCACGATGCCGATCACCAAGCACAATTACTTGGTAACAAACCCTGACGACATTCCACGCGCGGTAGCCGAGGCATTCCACATCGCGTCAACGGGCCGCCCAGGCCCGGTCTTGGTCGACGTGTCGAAGGATGCACTGCAAGCAATGACAACTTTCAACTGGCCAACCTCGATTGATCTTCCCGGTTATCACCCGGTTACCAAGCCGCACGCCAAGCAAGTGCGCGATGCCGCAGCGATGATCATCGCCGCGAAAGCGCCGGTGCTTTATGTCGGGGGCGGTGTTATTCGAGCAGGTGCGTCGGCTGCGCTGCGTAGGTTGGCCGATATCACCGGCATCCCGGTTGTCACCACTTTGATGGCACGCGGGGCTTTTCCAGACTCACATCCCCAGCACCTGGGTATGCCAGGTATGCACGGCAGCGTTGCTGCTGTCGGTGCACTTCAAAAATCCGACCTCCTGATCACCCTTGGCGCCCGATTCGACGATCGGGTCACCGGAAAGCTTTCGACTTTCGCGCCAAATGCTGCAGTCATCCATGCCGATATCGATCCGGCGGAGATCGGCAAGAACCGTTATGCCGACATTCCAATTGTTGGTGATGTGGCCGAAGTTATCCCCGAGTTGATCATCGCACTCGAAACCGAGTACGCGGCCGGCAATAGTGGTGACTACGCCGCCTGGTGGGCACTGCTTAATCGCATGCGCGAGACCTATCCCATGGGCTACGAACCACCCGATGATGGCACTTTGTCACCGCAGTATGTGATCGAGCGACTGGGGATAATTTCTGGTCCCGAGTCGATCTACGCAGCCGGGGTTGGCCAGCACCAAATGTGGGCTGCGCAGTTCATCGGCTACGAGCGCCCTAACTCATGGCTCAATTCAGGGGGTTTGGGCACCATGGGTTACGCGGTGCCAGCGGCGATGGGTGCGAAGGTCGGGTGCCCGGACAAAACCGTGTGGGCGGTGGATGGTGATGGTTGCTTCCAGATGACAAACCAAGAGTTGGTCACCTGCGCAATCAATGACATCCCGATCAAAGTGGCCTTGATCAACAACAGCAGCCTGGGCATGGTTCGCCAGTGGCAGACCCTGTTCTATAACAGCCGATATTCGAATACCGATTTGCACTCACATCGCATTCCGGATTTCGTTAAGTTAGCTGACGCATACGGCTGTCACGGTCTGCGCTGTGAAACACCGGAGGATGTAGATACCACTATCGAGAAGGCAATGGGCATGAATGATGCCCCAGTGGTCATCGATTTCGTCGTGCACCGTGATGCCATGGTCTGGCCAATGGTCGCGGCAGGTGCCAGCAATGACGAAATCCTGGTGGCGCGAGCCATGGCACCGGATTGGGGGTCGGACGACTAATGTCACGACACACATTGTCAGTTTTGGTTGAAGATACCCCGGGTGTGCTGGCGCGGGTTGCCAGTTTGTTCTCCCGACGTGGGTTCAATATTGAGTCCCTGGCGGTTGGCCCGACCGAGGTGCCTCAGATCTCGCGGATGACCATCGTCGTCAATGTTGAGGGTGCACCACTCGAACAGGTGACCAAGCAACTCAATAAGTTGATCAACGTTCTTAAGATTGTGGAACTTGATCCAGATGCCTCGGTGCAACGGGAGATCTTGCTGGTCAAGGTGAAAGCCGATCTGGAGTCCAGGTCGCATATTCTGGAAACAGTTCAGCTTTTTCGGGCCAAGGTGGTTGACGTTTCCCCCGATGCCGTAACCATCGAGGCCACCGGGAATGGCGACAAACTGGCCGCTCTTCTGCGCATCCTGGAGCCCTTCGGTATCAAGGAGCTGGTCAAGTCTGGCGCCGTGGCGATGGCACGCGGGGCTAAGTCGATTTCGGACCGACCTGTGCGTGCGGCCGACCGCTCGGCCTAGGAAAATTACCAACCGATACCCTTTCGACCAAAGCAGTTGCGGTAAGCACTTCAAATACGCACCCACGACAACAAGGAGAACCTCCGGTGGCCGAGCTTTTTTATGACGACGACGCAGATCTGTCAATAATCCAAAACCGCGTGGTGGCGGTTCTCGGTTATGGCAGCCAAGGCCACGCGCACGCCATGTCACTGCGCGACTCGGGGGTCGATGTGCGAGTTGGGCTGCGTGATGGATCCAAGACGCGTGCTCGGGCCGAGGATGCCGGTTTGCGGGTGGTTGATCCAAGTACTGCGGCAGCAGAGGCTGACGTCATCATGATCTTGGCCCCGGATCCGGTGCAAAAGAAGCTGTATGCCGAGGCGATTGAGCCCAACCTGCAAGAAGGCGACGCCCTATTCTTTGCCCACGGGTTCAATATCCGCTTTGGATTTGTTACGCCGCCGGCTTTCGTCGACGTGTGCATGGTGGCCCCTAAGGGCCCCGGGCATCTGGTTCGGCGTGAGTACGTTGCCGGCCGCGGGGTGCCAGCGATTGTGGCGGTTGAGCAGGATTTCACCGGCGAGGCCTGGCCCCTGACTTTGTCCTACGCGAAGGCGATCGGCGCCCTGCGGGCCGGTGGGATCAAGACGACTTTTACCGAAGAGTGCGAAACCGATCTCTTCGGCGAGCAGGCGGTGCTCTGCGGTGGGGCCTCACAACTTGTCATGTATGGCTTCGAGACTTTGGTCGAAGCCGGGTACCAGCCCGAGGTCGCCTACTTCGAGTGCCTGCACGAGTTGAAGCTAATTGTTGATCTCATGTACGAAGGTGGAATAGCCAAGCAACGGTGGAGTGTCTCCGACACCGCGGAATATGGTGATTACGTTTCGGGGCCACGGGTTATCGATCCCTCGGTCAAGGCCAATATGAAGGCCGTGCTCGCCGATATTCAAAATGGCACCTTTGCTCAGCGCTTCATGGACGATCAGGAGGCCGGAGCACCGGAGTTCAAGGCCCTGCGCGCCAAGGGTGAATCCCACTCGATCGAGGCCGTGGGTCGCGAACTTCGGGGCCTGATGAGTTGGGTCGATAACAAGGGTGATGACTATGTTGAGGGCACCGCGGCTCGATAGGCCCTCGCGAGGGGCCACCGCTAGAATCCTGCAGTGACTAAATCCCGCGTCCTAATTGCCGAAGAACTCTCACCCGCGACCGTTGAGGCCCTTGGCCCCGATTTCGAGATCATCAATTGTGATGGTGCCGATCGGGTGGCCTTGCTGGCTGCAATCGTCGATGTCGATGCGATTTTGGTGCGCTCGGCAACCATGGTCGACGCCGAGGCAATCGCGGCAGCCCCGAAACTGAAAGTCATCGCGCGCGCGGGCGTTGGGCTGGACAATGTTGACGTAAAGGCGGCAACCCAGGCCGGCGTGATGGTCGTCAACGCCCCAACTTCGAATATTGTCAGTGCCGCCGAACTCGCGGTGGCGCTGCTCTTAGCCAGTGCGCGCAATGTCGCGCCGGCCAGTGCCGCGCTCAGCAAGGGGGAGTGGAAGCGGTCCAAGTTCACCGGAGTTGAAGTCGCCGACAAAGTGGTAGGGGTGGTCGGGCTAGGGCGCATTGGCGTACTTGTAGCCCAGCGGCTGAGCGCATTTGGGGTAAAACTGATCGCCTACGACCCCTATGTGCAACCGGCCCGTGCGGCCCAACTTGGGGTGCGTATGGTCACGCTGGATGATTTACTCGCGGAGAGCGACTTCATCACCGTGCATCTACCCAAGACTGCCGAGACCGTAGGGCTAATCGGCGATGCCGAGCTGCATAAGGTGAAGCCGACTGTCCACATCATCAATGCCGCACGCGGTGGCATCGTCGATGAAAAAGCACTGTATGAAGCCATCGTGGATGGGCGGGTGGCCGGCGCCGGACTTGATGTTTATGCCAAGGAGCCCTGCACCGACTCACCCCTTTTCACTCTCGATCAAGTGGTAGCTACCCCACACCTAGGTGCATCCACCGATGAAGCCCAGGAGAAAGCGGGCATCAGCGTCGCGCGCTCGGTGCGGCTGGCCCTCGCCGGTGAGCTAGTGCCGGACGCGGTCAACGTCCAAGGTGGTCAGATGGCCGAGCAGATCAAGCCGTTGCTGCCATTGGCTGAGAAACTCGGAGCGATTGCCTGCGGTTTGGCAACGGCCGCCGTGGCTCGGGTCACCGTTGAGGTTCGCGGGGAGGCCGCCGATCACGATGTTCGGGTGCTTGAGTTGTCGGCACTTAAAGGGGTATTTCAGATGCTGGTTCATGATCCTGTGTCGTATGTCAACGCACCAGTTCTCGCTGAGCAGCGGGGTGTCGAAGTAGTGCTCACCACTGATCGGACAAGTGATGACCACCGGTCTTTGGTACGTGTGGGCATCACCTTGACCGGCGGTGAGAGTGTCAGTGTCGCGGGCACGGTCGCAGGCCCTAGACACACCCCAAAGGTGGTAGCGGTCGACGGTTTCGATGTTGATGTGCCAGTTAGCGACCACATGGCCTTCCTGCGCTACCACGACAAACCAGGCGTGGTCGGCGTGGTGGGCAAGGTGCTCGGCGATGCCAACGTAAACATCGGGGGTATGCAGGTTAGCCGTGATGAGAGCAGTCACGCACTTATTGTGCTGACCATCGACTCACCGATTCCTGCAGGCGCTCTCGATGAAATCGTCAGCAAGATTGGTGCCCACAGCGGCAAGTCAGTAGACCTCAACTAGGTCGGTTCAGGTACGGACCGCGCGGTTTACCGCACTGATGATGGCCTTGAGCGATGCCGTCGTAATTGACGGGTCGATTCCCACGCCCCACAGCACTCGGTCGCCCACCGTGCATTCGAGATATGCGGCGGCCCGCGCGTCACCGCCCGCGCTCATCGCGTGCTCGTGATAGTCCAGCACTCGGACGTCGACATCATGCCTGGCTAAGGCATTGCAGAAGGCAGCTACCGGGCCATTGCCGTGGCCTTCGAGGGCAACTTCAGCGCCCGCATCACTGATGACCACCTGCACGCTGGTATCACCGTCGACGGCCGATTCCTGCTTGACCGAGCGAAGGGCAAAACGACCCCAAGGGGCTTTTGGATCCGGCAGGTACTCGCCGGAAAACACCGCCCACATATCGTCGGCGCTGACCTCGCCACCTTCGGAGTCGGTGACCTGCTGGATAACCCCCGAGAACTCGATCTGCAGCCGCCGCGGCAACTCGAGTTTGTGCTCGGTGCGCATGATGTACGCGACCCCGCCCTTGCCCGATTGCGAGTTGACACGGATAACGGCTTCGTAGGTGCGTCCCACGTCCTTCGGATCAATTGGCAGGTAGGGCACGGCCCACTTGAATTCGTCCACGGGCACGCCGGCCGCCGCCGCGTCAACCTGCATCGAGTTGAATCCCTTGTTGATCGCATCCTGATGCGAGCCAGAAAAAGCGGTGTAGACGAGGTCACCACCGTACGGGTGTCGCTCATTTACCGGTATTTGATTGCAGTACTCGACCGTGCGGCGGACGTTGTCGATGTCACTGAAATCAATTTCCGGGTCGATCCCTTGGCTGAACAGGTTCATGCCAAGGGTTACCAAGCAAACATTGCCGGTGCGCTCGCCATTGCCGAACAGGCAACCTTCGATGCGATCAGCGCCGGCCATATAACCGAGTTCGGCCGCGGCTACCGCGGTTCCGCGATCATTGTGTGGGTGCAGCGAGAGAATAATCGAGTCACGACGGGCGAGGTTTCGACTCATCCACTCAATGGAGTCGGCGTAAATATTCGGTGTCGCCATTTCTATCGTTGCGGGCAGGTTCAAAATCACCTTGTGGTCAGGTGTTGGCTGCCACACATCGGTAACCGCATCACAGATCTCAACGGCGAACTCGAGTTCGGTTCCCGTGTAGGACTCGGGGGAGTACTCGAAGTAGATATCGGTTTCGTGCGAGATCTCATCGGCGAACTTCTTGCACAGTTGAGCCCCGTGCACCGCGATGTCGACAATGCCGGATTTGTCGAGCCCGAAGACCACTCGGCGCTGCAAGGTCGACGTTGAGTTGTAGAGGTGAACGATGGCTTGCTTGGCGCCCTTGATGGATTCAAAGGTGCGCTCGATTAGGTGCTCCCTCGATTGGGTCAGCACCTGGATCACCACATCATCTGGGATCATGTCGTCGTCAATGAGCATACGCACGAAGTCGAAATCCGTCTGTGAGGCCGACGGGAATCCCACCTCGATCTCTTTGTAGCCCATCACGACCAGCAGTTGGAACATCCGCAGTTTGCGTGCGGGAGTCATCGGATCTATCAATGCCTGATTGCCATCGCGGAGGTCAACCGCGCACCAGCGTGGCGCCTTAGTGATGATCTCCGTGGGCCAGGTGCGGTCCGGCAGGTGGATGGGGGCAAAGGGGGTGTAGCGCTGCCACTTCATCTTGGACGGTCGCTGGGCGGTGCGGGTTTCGTATGGCGTGCTGCGATCGAATGGCGAGTTCATGTCTGGGGCTCCTGTAAGTCGTCAGTTTGGGGGGAGTACCGGCAAACGACGAAACCCGCGACGAGGAGGCCGGTTAAGAGGCCTCGCCGCGGCGGCGAAGGAGGAGGTTGACTAACAGCACCCGCGCAGAGTACCAGAGTGGTGCTAGGTAGGGTTTCGCCCATGTCAAAGACCCTCAATCTGGCCCTGATTCCCGGCGATGGCATTGGCACCGAGGTGGTGGCCGAAGCTATGAAGGTGCTGGACGCCATTGCACCCGCAGCGGGTATCACGGTGACGGCCACCGAATATGACCTCGGGGCCCGTCGGTACAACGCGACCGGTGAATTGCTGCCCGACGCCGTGGTTGAAGAACTCCGCGGGTATGACGCCATCTTGCTGGGGGCAATTGGCGACCCGTCGGTGAAACCTGGGATCTTGGAGCGCGGAGTCTTGCTGCCGCTGCGATTTGTCATGGACCACCACGTGAACCTGCGGCCGGTGAAGTTGTACCCCGGCGTCACGGGGCCAATCGCGGGTAAAGGCCCAAAGGATATTGATTTTGTGGTTTGCCGGGAGGGCACCGAGGGCCCGTATGTAGGTGCCGGTGGGGTCCTGCGAATCGGGACACCCCATGAAGTTGCGACCGAGGTCAGCCTTAACACCGCTTTTGGCGCAGAGCGGATTATTCGCGACGCATTTGACCGTGCGATGCGCCGGCGCAAGAAGGTTACTTTGGTGCATAAGACAAACGTGTTGGTCTTCGCGGGCGATCTTTGGCAGCGCACCTTTGATCGGGTGAAAATGGAGTATCCGGAAGTGACAACCGATTACCTGCATGTTGATGCGGCATCCATGTTCTTCCTGACGCATCCCGAGCGCTTCGACGTTGTAGTCACTGACAATCTATTCGGCGATATTCTTACCGATATTGGCGCCGCAATCGGTGGCGGTATCGGCCTGGCGGCAAGTGGCAATATCGACCCGAGCCGCAGTAACCCGAGTATGTTCGAGCCGGTCCACGGCTCTGCACCAGATATCGCCGGGCAAGGCAAGGCCGACCCGACCGCCACCGTGATGTCACTTGCAATGCTGCTAGATCATGTTGGCCTCATTGAGGCAGCAGGCTGGGTCGAAGCAGCTGTCGAGCATGATCTAGCAACCCGTGGCACGAGTTCACGTTCGACAAGCCAGATCGGCGACGCTCTGGCGGCCGGAGCAGTGGCCGCCGCCACCTGAGCGGTTACGCTACGGGCATGCCCGAAGATTCGGAATCCGTGTTGGGCGAGGAACTTGTACTGGGCGAGGAACTTGTACTGGGCGAGGAACTTGTACTGGGCGAGGAACTTGGCGCGGCGATGGGCCGGCGCCTGGTGCAGGCATTTGAACTTTGCCGATTCGCTTCGCAGTTAGCGGGGCGTGCCAATGGTGAGCGAGTTCAATCCGAGTCGGATCTTTGAAACCCTAGACCGACACCAAGTCGACTACTTGACGATCGGAGCATGGGCAGTAATCGCGCATGGGTATGTCCGTGCTACTGCTGATATAGATTTCGTGGCTCGATTAGATAGGCGAAATATTGAGCGGTTGGCCAGTGCACTGCGGGAGCTAAATGCGCGCCTTAGAGGTGTAGACGCCGACAAGCTTGACATCGATCCGACTGATCCTGATGTGCTTGCAAATGGTGCCAGTTTCACGATGGATACCGACGCGGGCCCGCTGCACTTCTTAAATGATGTGCCTGGTGCCGATGAGTATGATCAAATGCGTGCTCGGGCAGTCGCGGCAGATGCGGCTGGAACCACGGTGTGGGTGGTTGGGATTGAAGACCTACTGCGGATGAAGCGCGCTTCGGGACGGATGCAGGATCTGCTGGACATCAACCAACTTGGCCACTAGTTGGCGGTCGACTTTGTCGGGCCGGCTGATACCTGTGTAGCGTTGCCCCATCGACCAGAGGGAGTCACCGATGACATCTAGCACTGAAACCGGCACTTCACTTTGGCCAATTGACATCAAGGCTTCGACGGCTCCTAAATCTGCCGCCGAGCGTGAGACCATCATGGACGATCCGGGATTTGGAAAGTACTTCACCGATAACATGGTGCGGGCAAAGTGGACCGTCGAAGACGGCTGGCACGGGGCCGAACTGGTGCCTTATGGCCCATTGCACTTAGACCCGGCTACAAACTTTATGCACTACGGCCAGGCTATCTTCGAAGGCCTAAAGGCCTACCGGCATGCCGATGGCAGTGTCAAGACTTTTCGGCCGACCAAGAACTCGGAGCGCTTTGCTAGATCTGCCCGCCGGCTCGCGATGGCCGAGGTGCCCGATGAACTGTTCCTAGGTTCGATCGAGGCGCTGGTGCGTCAAGATCAAGCTTGGGTTCCAAGTGACCGAGAGAAATCACTTTATCTGCGCCCATTCATGATCTCCACGGAGATTGGCCTTGGGGTTCGGCCGGGGAATGCCTATGAATATCTGCTGATCGCTTCACCGGCGGGTGCGTATTTTCCCCAGGGAGTAAAGCCGGTAACCGTCTGGCTCTCTGATGAATATGTGCGCGCGGCACCGGGTGGTACGGGTGAGGCGAAGTGTGCCGGCAACTACGCAGCATCACTTGTTGCGCAGGCTGAGGCGGCTCAACATGGTTGCGATCAAGTGGTCTGGCTTGATGCTGTTGAGCGTCGGTGGATCGAAGAGATGGGTGGCATGAACCTGTACTTTGTCCATGGCGAAGGTGATTCAGCCCGCATCGTTACCCCGCAACTGACCGGTGCGCTCCTTCCCGGCATCACTCGGGAGTCGCTGCTAACCGTTGCCGAAGACCTCGGGATTCGGTCGGAGGAAGGGCGAATCAGCGTTGATGACTGGCGGTCGGGTTGTGCCAGCGGCGCCATCACCGAAGTATTTGCCTGCGGCACCGCGGCCGTCATCACCCCGGTTGGGCAGGTTAAGTCCAGGGAAAGTGGTGCGTGGGAGGTAGCCGGGGGTCGCACCGGAGCGGTCACAATGACCTTGCGGCAGGCGCTATTGGATATCCAGACCGGCGTGGCCGCTGATCGCCATAACTGGATGCACACCATCTGCTAGCACCCGGTGCTCCGATATGGCACACTTGGGGCGTGATCAAGACCCTAAGCAGCATTATTTTGTAGCGCGTCAACTTAAGTTGACGCGCAGCCCTTCGCACCCGCGGGGGGCTTTTTCATTGCCCCACCGCCAGAAAGAAGACGACAATGGCCCGCCCCGATAGTTTCCACGTGTACGACACCACCTTGCGCGATGGCGCCCAGCGCGAGGGGATTTCCTACTCGGTCAACGACAAACTCACCGTGGCACGGCTGCTCGATAGTTACGGAGTCGGATTCATCGAGGGTGGCTGGCCGGGCGCGATGCCTAAGGACACCGAGTTCTTCGAGCGGGCGAAAACTGAGTTGGACCTAACGCACGCCGAATTAGTGGCCTTCGGGGCGACCCGCAAGGCTGGGGTAGCGGTCGCCGAAGACCCGCAGGTGCAGGCGCTGCTTGAGTCCGGTGCCCCGGTGATCACGATTGTGGCCAAGTCCGATGTGCTGCATGTCACTGATGCGCTGAAGACAACTCTGGATGAGAACGTGGCGATGGTCCACGACACCGTGGAGTACCTGGTTGCGCACGGCCGGCGAGTCTTTGTCGACATGGAGCATTTCTTCGATGGGTATAAGCACGATCGAGACTATGGGGTGCGGCTTGCCGATGTGGCACATGCCGCCGGCGCCAGCGTGGTGGTGCTTTGCGATACCAATGGCGGAATGTTGCCGAGTGGCATCACGGCCACGGTCACAGACGTAGCGGCGAGGTCGGTGGCGCGCCTTGGCATTCATTGCCAAGATGACACCGGGTGCGCAATTGCGAACAGCATTGCAGGTGTAGAAGCAGGCGCGAGCCATGTGCAATGCACGGCCAATGGTTATGGTGAACGAACCGGTAATGCCGACCTATTCGTCGTGGTCCCGAACTTGGTGACAAAGTTGGGCTACGACATTTTGCCGGAGGGCGCCCTTGCTGAGACAGTCCGCATCGCACATGCAATAGCCGAGATTGCGAACATCGCACCCAACACCCATCAGCCATTTGCTGGTGTTTCAGCGTTTGCGCACAAGGCCGGCCTACATGCCAGTGCACTTAAAGTCTCAGCTGATCTCTATAACCACATTGACCCGACTCTGGTCGGCAACGATATGCGCGTCCTAATCACCGAGATGGCCGGCCGGGCCTCGGTTGAACTGAAGGGGCGCGAATTGGGTTATGACCTAACAGGTGACTTCGCCCTGCTCACCCGAGTGATCGAAAAAGTAAAGGAGTTGGAGTCCAAGGGCTGGACATTTGAGGCAGCCGATGCCTCATTTGAGCTGCTGCTCTTGGACGAAGCCGGCTCGGAGCGGCGATTCGATGTCGAATCTTGGCGCACCATAGTCGAGCAGGCGGCCGATGGCACCGTAAGCACCGAGGCCACCGTCAAGGTGCATGCAAGTGGTGAACGCATTATTTCGACGGCGGAGGGAAACGGTCCGGTCAATGCCCTTGATCGCGCCTTGCGTGCTGCAGTGATCCAGTTGTATCCGGAACTTGATGCACTCGAGTTGGTCGATTACAAGGTGCGCATACTCGAGGGTGTTACCGGCACCGGTGCCGTTACCAGAGTCCTGGTTGGTACTTCAGATGGGTTCGGCCAGTGGTCCACCGTCGGGGTCCACGAGAACGTGATCGCCGCATCGTGGCGGGCTCTTGAGGATGCCGTCACCTTCGGGCTGATCCGGGCGGCCAAACGGGGGGCTTAGTTGCGCTAGATAGGCTGCGCGGGTGCGCATAGTTCGAGTAGCCGTTGACGGTGAACTGTTTTACGGGGTGCTTGAAGGTGTCTCGGCCGAGAACGAGCCGACCGAGGCCTCGCTGGTGGTGCTAATCACCGGGCACCCCTTCGGTGATCTGGTGCCCGAGGGGCGCATCATCCCGCTGGCCGATACCCGTTTGGTGGCACCGGTTTTGCCGAGCAAAATCGTGGCGGTGGGCAAGAATTACGCTGATCACGCCAAGGAAATGGGTGGCGTGGCGCCGGCTTCACCACTGATTTTCCTAAAGCCAAGTACCAGCATCATCGGACCAGGCGAAGCAATCGCTTTACCTTGGCAGTCGGAAAAAGTTGAGCATGAGTCCGAACTCGCGGTCGTCATCGGGCGCCTTTGCAGCGATGTGCCGGCCGAGCGCGCCCACGAAGTCATCCTCGGGTACACCTGCGCAAACGATGTGACCGCGCGCGACCTGCAGCACGCCGATGGTCAGTGGTCCCGTGCGAAGGGATTCGACACCTTCTGCCCAATTGGCCCGTGGATTGAAACCGATCTTGATGTCGAGGACGCTCGAATCACGTGCACTGTTGACGGAGTTGTGCGTCAAGCGGGCTCGACAATCGACATGGTGCACGATATTTCGACCCTGATCTCCTACATCAGTTCGATCATGACGCTAATCCCGGGTGACTTGATTCTTACCGGAACTCCAGCGGGGGTGGGGCCGATCGTCGCCGGGAATTCGGTGACAGTTGCTATCGAAGGTATTGGATCGCTAACCAATGTGGTGGTTGATCGTGTCTGATCAAGTGGGCGCAAATCGCGTACGCGTTCGCTTTTGTCCGTCGCCGACCGGCAATCCCCATGTCGGCATGATTCGCACGGCCTTGTTCAACTGGGCGTTCGCTCGCCATACCGGAGGTACTTTCGTCTTTCGTATTGAAGACACCGACTCCGCGCGTGATACCGAGGAGTCGTACAACGCGCTACTTGATTCACTTCGTTGGCTGGGCCTTGACTGGGATGAAGGCCCCGAGGTCGGGGGTGAGTACGGCCCGTATCGGCAATCTGATCGCCTGCCTGTGTATGCCGAGGTCGCCAAGCGGTTGCTCGATGGCGGATTCGCCTATCACTGCTATTGCTCCGGGGCCGAACTCGAAGAGCGCCGCGAACTGGCGAAGAGCCAAGGACGCACCCCGGGCTACGACGGTAAATGTCGGGATTTGTCCGATGAGCAGGTTTCGGCATACGAGGACGAAGGCCGCGATCCGGTGCTTCGGTTTCGAATGCCGGACCGGGACTTTGAGTGGGATGACCTCGTCCGCGGATCGATTACCTTCGGGGCCGAGCATGTACCCGATTACGTTTTAGTCCGTGGCAATGGCGAGCCGCTTTACACCTTGGTGAACCCGGTTGACGATGCCCTAATGCGCATCACCCACGTGTTACGTGGTGAGGACTTATTGTCATCAACTCCACGCCAGCTGGCCCTTTATGAAGCACTGGCAGTGATTGGGGTTAGTGACGGCACGACGCCGCGGTTCGGGCATCTGCCGTACGTGATGGGTGAGGGCAACCGAAAGCTCTCGAAGCGCGATCCGGAGTCATCACTTTTGATGTACCGCGAGACCGGGTACCTGCCTGAGGCACTACTTAATTACCTGGCTCTGCTTGGCTGGTCCATGGGTGATGATCAAGAGTTCTTCAGTAAGGAGCAGATGGCCGAGGTTTTCACTCTTGAGCGGGTCAATCAAAATCCCGCACGCTTTGACCTCGTGAAGTGCACCGCGATCAATGGCGACTGGATTAGGTCATTGGCACCGGCGGAGTTGGTTGAGCGCATCATCCCGTTCTTGGTAACTGCGGACTTGATCGCCCAGCCGCCCACGGTCGAGCAACTGGCCATCTTGACGGCCGCAGCACCCTTGATCCAAGAGCGGCTGGAAAACCTGAGCCAGTCGGTGGATATGTTGTCATTTCTCTTGGTGGCACCGGAGCTATTCGCGGTAGCTGAGGCCGATCATGGGGTGCTCGGTGCTGACGCGGCGCCGACGCTAGCGGCGGCCCGGGCGGTGCTGATGGAGCTCCCAGCCTGGGAAACTGACACAATCCACCAGGTGCTCAAAGACGCCCTGGTCGATGGGCTCGGGCTGAAACCCAAATTGGCATTTACCCCACTGCGGGTGGCCATCACCGGGCGTCGGATATCACCCCCATTATTCGAATCCATGGAGATTCTGGGTAAATCCAGCTGTTTGGCCCGTCTCGATGCGGCGATTGGTGGTAGGTAGCCGGTCGCCTATAATCACTTTTCGCCGAGTGATCGGCCCCATGGGGTATGGGGTAATTGGCAGCCCAAATGATTCTGATTCATTTAGTCTAGGTTCGAGTCCTGGTACCCCAGCTGGTGTTTGCTTGGCGTGGTAGGCCCACCCGATCGAATACCTGGCCAGATACGCGCGGTTTGCGTAGCTGACCGAAGGCACGGCCCCGTTGTGTAGTGGCCTAGCACGCCGCCCTCTCAAGGCGGTAGCGCGGGTTCGAATCCCGTCGGGGCTACCAGATGGGCGCGGGTTCTCGAATTCTGAGAGCCCGCGCTCCGATGCAAAAGGAGCATTAGGTGGCACGCACACTCGCGGAGAAAGTCTGGGCGGCGCATGTGGTGCGCCATGCCGAAGGCGAGCCAGATCTGCTTTACATCGACCTGCACCTAGTGCACGAGGTCACCAGCCCCCAAGCTTTTGACGGGTTGCGGGTGGCAGGTCGCGGGGTACGCCGGCCGGATCTAACTTTGGCGACCGAAGACCACAATGTGCCGACCATCAATATTGATCAGCCAATCGCCGACCCGATCTCGCGGGCTCAGGTCGATGCGCTGCGTGCCAACTGCGCTGAATTCAAGGTGCCCCTTTATCCACTCGGCAGCATTGAGCAAGGGATCGTGCACGTTGTTGGCCCACAACTTGGGCTGACCCAGCCGGGCATGACGGTTGTGTGCGGTGATTCTCACACTTCGACCCATGGTGCGTTCGGAGCCCTGGCTTTTGGGATCGGCACCAGCGAGGTCGAGCACGTGCTGGCAACTCAAACCCTGCCGCTCAAGCCGTTCAAGACCATGGCCATCACCGTTGACGGCGAACTCCCGCCAGGAGTTTCCGCCAAGGACATCACCTTGGCGATCATCGCCAAGATCGGCACCGGCGGTGGCCAAGGCTACGTGCTCGAATATCGCGGCTCGGCAATTCGTGGCCTTTCGATGGAAGGTCGAATGACACTTTGCAATATGTCAATCGAGGCCGGTGCACGGGCCGGCATGGTTGCCCCCGACGAAACGACTTTTGAGTACGTGCAAGGTCGAGAGCACGCACCGACCGGTGCGGCCTGGGATGAGGCGGTCACGTACTGGCGCACCTTGCCAAGTGACGCTGATGCGGTATTTGATGCCGAGGTCCATCTCGATGCCACCACTTTGAGCCCGTATGTGACCTGGGGGACTAACCCGGGCCAAGGCTTGCCCCTTTCGGGCTCGGTGCCGTCACCGGCAAATGCCAGTGATGAAGTTGAGCGCACCGCAATTGAACGCGCCCTTGACTACATGGGCCTCGTGCCCGGAACCTTGTTGCGCGAGATCCCAATCGACACGGTTTTCATCGGGTCCTGCACCAACGGTCGGATCGAGGATCTCCGGGCCGTCGCCGAGGTATTGCGCGGTCGCCAGGTGGCCAATTCGGTCCGGATGTTGATCGTCCCCGGTTCGGTGCGGGTCAAACTGCAAGCCGAAGATGAAGGGCTGGACACCGTCTTTATCGATGCGGGCGCCGATTGGCGGGAGGCGGGGTGCTCAATGTGCCTGGCCATGAACCCGGATAAATTAGCGCCCGGTGAGCGCAGCGCCTCGACTTCGAATCGCAACTTCGAAGGCCGACAGGGCCCAGGTGGCCGCACGCATTTAGTCTCGCCGGCAGTCGCGGCCGCCACCGCTGTGGTCGGTACCTTGGCCGCCCCCGCCGATCTGCCAGCCCTCAGCTAAGAACAAACCACTTTTAAGGAGCCGTCAATGGACGCCTTTACCACGCATACCGGCACCGCGGTGCCGCTGCAGCGAAGCAATGTCGATACTGACCAGATCATCCCTGCGGAGTACCTAAAGCGGATTACCCGAACCGGATTTGAGGACGGACTATTCGCGTCTTGGCGTAAGGATCCGGATTTTGTGTTAAATCAGCCGCACCATGCTGGTGCGACGATCTTAGTTGCCGGCCCAGATTTTGGGACCGGATCATCCCGTGAGCACGCCGTCTGGGCACTGCAGAACTACGGCTTCAAGGTCGTTATTTCCTCTCGATTCGCCGATATCTTCCGCGGTAATTCGGGTAAGGGCGGCCTATTGACCGCCGAGGTTCCGCAAGAAACAGTCGAAAAGCTTTGGGCGCTAATTGCCGCAGATCCTGCCACCGAGGTAACGGTGGATCTGGCTGCGCAGCAGATCCGAGCCGGCGATTTAGTAGCCGATTTTGCCGTTGACGGCTATGTGCGCTGGCGGTTGATGGAGGGTTTGGACGATATCGGCATTACCCTGCAGTCCGGTGATGCGATCACAGCTTTCGAAAAGCAGCGCCCGGAATTCACTCCGACCACCGGTTAAAGGCTTTTCCGGCACCAGATGATCTTTGGCGTTACCAATATCACGGTGTGTCGAATGGCATTATCCGTTAATTCGCAATAGTTTTTGCTTGTCGACATCCGTCGATTCCGAACTCGTCGATTCTCCTGGAAGGTTTTTCCTGTGAACAAGGCAGACCTAATTGATTCGGTGGCCGCGAAACTCGGCCACACCAAGCGCGACGTAACCGACATCGTTGAATCCTTCATCGAGGAGACAAAGAAGGCTGTTGCCAGTGGCGAGCGAGTTGCGCTAAGTGGCTTCGGCATCTTCGAGGCGCAGGCCCGTAAAGCCCGCCTAGGCCGTAATCCACGTACCGGTGCAACAGTGCAGATCAAGGCAACTAAGACACCCAAGTTCCGCGCGGGTGCGGAGTTCAAGGCGGTAGTCTCCGGCAACAAGAAGGCGGCGCCGGCGAAGAAGGCTGCTGCGAAGAAGGCTCCGACCAAGAAGGCTGCTGCGAAGAAGGCTCCGGCCAAGAAGGCTGCTGCGAAGAAGGCTCCGGCCAAGAAAGCCGTAAAGAAGCGCTAACGAAGACCCACCTGCGAGCGGCCTACCAACTCGGTAGGCCGCTCGTGTTTTGCCTACACGAAGTTGCCAACCCCGACCTGTTGAGTGGGAACGCTCGTAACTTAAGTTGGCAGGTGGATAGAAGCCACGGCGCCGGTAGGTGCGAGTTCGATGGCCACCTGCTGCCCAACTCGCAGGGAGCGAAAACCACCTGCGGCAACAACTTGGGCGGTGACAAGCAGTAGCGCGCCGTCCTCGGTAGCGATTTCTGCATCGCCACCCGGCAGCATGCGGTAGCAAGTAGCGGGTATCACGGCTGGCGATTTCGCTGCAAGGCGGCTGTAGTGGCCGGGCCGACGCCGATGCGAATCGCGTCCCAAAGATCGACCGGGGTATCGACATCGCGATGTGCGGGCGCTAAGCGGTGACGCTCTGGGGCGGTTTCCGATAGGCCAAGTTCGATATAACCCCGCGCCACATGGTGCGCTCTGGAACGCTCACCGAATGCGGGGGTGCAGCCCGAAAGGGTGTGACTCATCAACATGGTGGTTCCAACCCCCTGGGCGTCGGCGAGGAAGGTGCGTTCGTAAACACCCGCGGATCGCAGCACTAGATCTACCACCTCACCGGTTAAGCAGGGCAGATCACCGGCGACGATGGCGATGCCCAAGTGCGGTGGGGTCAAGGAGGCACCGAACAAGGCCGCATCATTCAAACCTCGATGGGGGGCTTCGGGCGCCCAGTGGTGATGGGCGGCGGTGGCCACCTGCTGCACCTTTGCGTCGTCGGTGACGACGGTGACTTGTGCGACGGACTCCGCTTCACTTAGTGCGGTTAGCACATCCTGCAGGAAGGCTAGGGCTAGTTCGGGACGGGCCGGGTCGCGAGAAGGCAAGAGCCGAGTTTTGGCGCTCATTAGGACTTTAACGGGCAAGACAACGGCCCAGTGGTCTGGCCCGTGGATTACCTCACCATGGATCTGCACGGGCACTACTGTGGCATGGTGCACATAACGCGGCGCGACCCCTTGGGCTGGGGCTACCGCGTGACTGTTTTTTTGTTGACCCCGCTGCTCAATCTGCTGACCAAGCAGGAGTGGGCAGGCACCGAGAATCTGACAGCGCAAAACGATGGCATGGTGATAGCCACAAACCATATTTCCTGGTTTGATCCGCTCGTTACCTCGCATGTGCTCTGGGACAACGATCGGCCACCGCGATTTTTGGCGAAGGAGTCTGTTTTCCGGGTACCGATTGTTGGGGCAATAATTACCAGCGCCCAGCAGATCCGGGTATACCGCGAGACCAGTAACGCGGTTGATTCGGTGCGCGATGCAATTGCGGCCGTGCATCGCGGTGAGTGTGTGGTCGTTTATCCCGAAGGCACAATTACCCGCGACCCAAACATATGGCCGATGACCGGCAAGACCGGCGCCGCCCGAATTGCCCTTGCTGCCGGCTGCCCGTTGATTCCAATGGCCCAATGGGGTGCCCAGGAGGTGATGCGGCCATACCGTAAGGAATTTCGGATTCTGCCGCGCAAAACCATGAAGATACTGGTCGGGCCGCCAATTGACTTGACGGATTTACAAAATCGCCCCCTTGATGCCGATACATTGCACCTTGCGACGGATCGATTGATGGACGCCCTAACCGGTCTGCTCGCCGAAATCCGTCAGGAGTCCCCACCCGAGGAGCGATACGTGTTCGATCGGCAGGAGCATTAGTGGCCGGTATTCGAGTTGCCATCATGGGTAGTGGATCTTGGGGTACAGCCTTTGGCATGGTCTTGGCGGATGCTGGCTGCGAGGTGATGATGTGGTCGCGTGCCGCGGGTGTGGCCCGTCAGATAAATGAGGAGCATCTGAATTCCGCTTACCACCCGGGTATCACCTTGCCGGTAAAGCTCCATGCGACAACCGATGCGGCAAAAGCATTGACAGGTGCATCGATCGTGGTGCTTGCGGTGCCAGCACAGGCACTGCGCAGCAATCTGGAATCATGGAAGAGTTATTTAGCGCCGGGAAGTGTGCTGGTGAGTTTGATGAAAGGTATAGAACTCGGTACTTCGATGCGCATGAGTGAAGTCATTGCCGAAGTCACCGGTGTCGCGGCAGGTCGCATCGCGGTGGTTTCTGGCCCCAACCTGGCCGGTGAGATAGCCCGTCATCAGCCAACAGCATCCACGGTCGCCTGCGCTGACGAAGCCAGCGCCTTGGCCCTGCAGGAGGCCTGCACCACCGAATATTTTCGCCCGTACTGGACTACCGACGTAGTTGGCACGGAGATCGGGGGTGCGGTCAAGAACGTCATCGCGTTGGCCAATGGAATCGCGGTGGGCATGGGTTTGGGTGAGAACTCGCAGGCATCCTTGATTACCCGCGGACTAGCCGAAATGGCTCGCCTTGGAGTTGCACTCGGGGCTGACCCGCTGACCTTTCAGGGCCTCGCCGGCGTCGGCGACTTAGTGGCGACTTGTCAGTCTCCGCTGTCGCGAAATAGGACATTCGGCGAAAATCTTGGCCGCGGGCTATCCATCGAGCAGACCATCGAGGCGACAAAGCAGACCTGCGAGGGTTACAAGAGCTGCCAGCCAATACTCGAATTGGCTCAGCAGCACGGAGTGGAGATGCCGATAACCGAGCAGGTGGTGGCCGTCCTGCATCACGGGCAGTCGCCGAAGCTGATGGCCTCAGCCTTTATGTCGCGCGACACCAAGCGCGAAAGTTCACTTGCCCCATAACTAGTTGGGCAGTACCAGATCCAAGGCCTGCGACAGGTCGAGCCAGAGGTCATCGGCATTCTCAATTCCAAATGACAGTCGGATTAAATCCGGTGGCACTGTCTCACTTTCAAGAGGCCACCGGCGGCGGCGCTCAAGTAGTGACTCCACCCCGCCGAGGCTTGTCGCGTAAGCCCAGAGTTTGGTGTTCGCACATACCACGTCGGCAGCAGCTGCTCCTTGGGCGATTTCGATGGCCGCCATCGTGCCGAACCCAGGGTAGCGAACTTTTGAAACGGCTGGGTGTTCGCTCAACAGCGCGGTAATGACCTTGGCGTTGGCTTGCGCCCTTTCAATCCGAAGGGCCAGAGTGCGAATCCCTCTGAGGGCCAAGTAGCAGTCAAATGCGCTCGGCAACGCACCAAGCAATACCCGTCGAGTGCGAATCTGCTCGGTTATTGCGTCGTCCGTTGAGACCAAGGCGCCCAGAAGAAGATCTGAGTGACCGCTAAGCGCTTTGGTGACACTATGCATGATGATGTCGGCGCCCTGGGAAAGCGGCCTTTGCAGAATCGGAGTAGCAAAAGTATTGTCGACCAAGGCTAGAGCGCCATTGGCGTGTGCTGCACGGATGCAGGTGGGCAAATCTGCTACCTGCATCAGCGGATTAGTAGGCGACTCGAGCCAGAGCATTTGTGCCCCGCTGCATGCGGCAACCACGGTGGCGGTGTCATCAACATCAACTACCCGAAGTTGAATTCGGCCAACCCCATCGAGTTCACGAAGTCTTAAGGCAACGCCGGTATAAGCCGTACTGGGTGCGACGACTACAGCCCCCATCGGGATTAAGTCCATGGCCGCGTTGGCGGCGGCCATCCCGGAGGCAAACACGGTGGCCTGTCCGCCTTCGAGACCACCGATAACTTCTTCCAGCGCATGTGAGGTGGGTGAGTCATAGCGGGCGTACTCCATGGGGCCACCGGCAATGAAGCTTGAGGCTGGAGTAATGGGTGTATTAAGGGGCGCATCTGCGACCCGCTCTGGGCGCCCGGCCGACACCACGAAGGTGTCTACTGAATGGGCGTGCTGGTTCAGATCCCGCGGCGGGTTGGTAGTTGCCATGGACTGAACTGTAGCCGTGTACCCGGCCGTCCTCCCCGGATCTCGCAGCAGATACGGTCTAGACGTGGACCGGGTTCGCATCGCGGTAGTTTTTGGTGGCCGCAGTAGTGAGCATCACATCTCCTGTATTAGCGCGGGTGGCATCCTGCGGGCCCTGGACCCCGATGTCTACGAGGTGATCCCGATCGGTATCACTCCTGCCGGCCATTGGGTACTTCAAGCCAATGATGCAGATCGCTTATCGATTGCCGACGGTGTGCTTCCGTCGGTGGACCGCGACGCACCAGAAGTAGTTCTCAGTGTGGACCCGACTTCCGCGGGCTTAACTGTTCACCAACCGGCTGGGGGTATGCAGGCACTTGGTCGCGTTGACGTGGTTTTCCCGGTGCTGCACGGGCCCTGGGGTGAGGACGGCACGATTCAGGGCTTACTCGAAATGGCGGGTGTGCCCTACGTGGGATCGGGTGTTCTGGGCTCGGCGCTGTCCATGGATAAGGGATTCATGAAAGCGCTGCTTGCCCAAGCTGGGCTCCCAATCGGCCCCTATGAAGTCATCACCGATGCCCAGTGGCGCCTGGATCAAGAAGGCGCACTGCAGCGGGTGCGCGGGCTCGGTGAGGTGGTGTTTGTTAAACCAGCACGCGCAGGATCATCCAATGGCATCAGCAAAGTTTCTGATACTGGTCAGCTTGCCGATGCGATCGAGGCTGCGCGCATCCACGACCCTAAGGTCATAGTCGAAAAGGCGATCACCGGTGCGCGGGAGATTGAATGTGGCGTCATCGTCGATGGCACGCCAAAGGCAAGTCGGTGCGCCGAAATAGTTGTGCGTTCCGGGCACGAGTTTTATGATTTCGAGGCCAAGTACTTGGACGACTCGGTTGACTTAATTGTGCCGGCGGATATCGCAGCGGAACTCGAATCGAAAGTGCAGGCGCTAGCAATTGCGGCATTTACCGCGCTAGCCTGCGAGGGCCTAGCCCGGGTGGATTTCTTTGTTACCGAAGCGGGCCAGATCATCATCAATGAGATCAACACGATGCCCGGGTTCACTCCTATTTCCATGTTCCCACGCATGTGGGAGGCGTCCGGGCTGCCCTATCCCGCCCTCGTTGATCACCTGGTGCGCGACGCATTGCTGCGGGGGACCGGTCTGCGCTAGTCGGTTGCCAGTGCTCTTAGGCCCGCCATCACAAAAGCAGTTGCTGCCCTAACTTCTGAACTTGGATCCCGGCCGGGAACGAGCCGGCGGGCCGCGGCTTCGACAACCCCTTGGATCAGGCGCACAGCCTGATCGGTGTCGGAAATCCCAAGTGCCGCCACGGCTTGGGTAAGAGGCGCGGCCAGTGTTGAGTGGAGCTCATTAATCTGCTGGCGCACCGACGGAGGTAACGATGTTTCGCTTAGCATCGCGACAATCTCGTGCTGCCCATCTGCGATTAACCTGAGTGAGACTTCGATATAGCGAGTGATCTTCGTTTCAGGTGTCGACTCGGTGGCTAGGTGGTCCACGACATCACCGGACCACCGGCGCATTTCATCGAGCAGCACTGCGGCGAGCAGATCGGCCGTTGACCCGAAGTACTCATAGGCCGCGGGCCGGGAAAGACCAGCGCGGGTTGCCACCGCGGCCATGGTCAACGCTCGGGGGCCACCGGTGCGAACTATTTCATGCCCTGCGGCCAACAAGCTGGCATGGCGCTGGTCACGATTCTCGGCGAGGGTGGGAGCCATGATCCGGGGCATCTGCCCATCTTGTCATAGCTACGGTGGTAAGCCGATATCGAAATCGGGAGCCGTTGCTCCGGAGCCGGCGCCTAAGGCAGATGTCGAAGAACATTTATGCTGTGTCTGCCCACGTTTTTTGCTGTTGCCTTTTGGCGGCTTCAATGCTGAACTTGAGGGGTGGCTCATCAGCGGGCCGCTACCCCTTCGGGAAGGAAAATTTGATGCCTAGTGTGGCAGTTAGTACCCCGGTTAGTTCCGCGGCAACAGATCGGTTGGCTCTTGGTGTTGGTTGGGTGCGCCCTGGTGTGGGTGGTATTGGCGGCAGCCTAAACCCTTTGTCGGCCACTACTTATGTTTTTTATGGTTGCTTCGAGGGTTGCGAGGATTAGCACTGTTCCCCACCGCTTCGTGGGGTGTTTAAAGCCCGTTACCGACCCCAGGCCGCTATTGGTTTGGGGTCGGTTGCAAGGATGCACGATCACAAGGCAAACATGTTGATCGGCGAAGGAGCGCACCGGGATGTCTGGGCAAAAATCCAATGAGATGCTGGCCGCGGTTTATGACAAGCCCGGTGATGCATCAACTGTCTTAAGTGCCCGCTACGTCAAGCGACCCGAAGTTGGAGCCGGTCAGGTCCGGGTGCGGTTGGCATTCTCTGGGATCAACCCGACCGATGTGAAGATTCGCAGTGGTCGGACCCCACGCCCGATTGCCGACTTTCAGGTTCCGCACATGGATGGATCGGGCACTATCGACGCGGTTGGTCCCGGAGTTGAGATGACCCGGATCGGCCAGCGGGTATGGGTGCTCCTTGCTGCCCATGAGAGCCGGTGGGGTACGGCCGCGCAGTGGACGGTGGTAAACCAAGACCGCGCGATCGAACTGCCCGATGAGGTGTCCTTCGAGTTGGGAGCAACCCTTGGAGTACCCGCGGTTACCGCGGCCAATTGCTTATTAGGCGACGGCCCGATCACCGGAAAAGATGTGCTCATCGCTGGGGGCGCCGGCGCGGTCGGCCGCTGTGCGGTGGAGTTGGCGCACTGGCAGGGTGCGAGGGTAGCGGCCAGTGTCAGTGGTGAAGTGAAGGCCGAAATCACTAGGCAGGCGGGTGCGGATTTCGTGGTGAACTACCGCGAAGCCAGTGCTAAAGAGCAGTTGCAGGCATGGAGTACCAAAGTGGCACACATTGTAGAACTGGATCTGGGCACCAACTTGGATCTTGACCTCGCGGTAGCCGCACCGGGGGCTTCGATAGTGACGTACGCGGCTGACCGCGAGGACCCAATAATCCCGATCCGCAGACTGATGGCCGCAGGAGTTTCGCTTCGCTTCATGCTGCTTTATACGTTGCCCGCGCCGGTACTGGCTGCTGCGATTGACATCGTTAGTGCGGCGCTGGCTGCAAACGCCTTGCAACTTCCGCCGGTGCAGGTTTTTACGCTGGCCGATATCGTCGGGGCACATCAGGTGCAGGAAGCTGGCCCGACCGGGCGAGTGTTGGTGGAACTGCCTTAACTGCTACAGGTTCAGCACCGGGCAGGTCAAGGTTCGGGTGATGCCGGGGACCACCTGAATGCTGGCGACAACAAGGCGGCCCAGATCGTCCATAGTGCGGGCCTCGGCGCGCACGATGACGTCATACGGGCCGGTGACATCTTCGGCAAGTACCACGCCGTCAATATCGCGAATTGCCTGAACGACCGTGGCGGCTTTTCCGACCTCGGTCTGGATGAGAACGTATGCCTGTACGACCATGCTGGCAGACTAGCCCGAATTAATGGCAAAGGGGAACTGATGGCCGATTCACCGGACGGCACGATCGCTGATTTGGGGGAGTTTGGCCTGATCGATCGCATCACGGCGGGCACCGGTTCGGCCAAACAGGTGATTTTGGGCCCGGGGGATGACACCGCAATCGTCGCGGCGCCAGATGGCCGGGTGGTTATCACGACCGACCTCATGGTCGAAGGCCGTCATTTTCGTCGGGATTGGTCAACCCCAATTGATATTGGGCGAAAGGCGGCGGCCGCGAGTTTGGCTGATGTGGCAGCAATGGGTGCGGTGCCTACCGCCTTGGTGGTGGGACTAGCGGCACCCGGTGACCTGCCGGTGGCTTGGGCCGTGGCATGTTCCGCCGGTCTGGCCCAGGAAGCAGCCTTGGTGGGGGCGGTAATCGTCGGTGGTGATGTGGTCTCGGCCGATGTGATCACCTTGTCGGTCACGGCGATTGGCGACCTGCAGGGGCGCCCCCCGGTGTTGCGCAGTGGCGCCCAGGTGGGTGATCAGGTTGCCATCGCTGGTCGAATCGGCTGGGCCGCCGCAGGACTTGCGGTACTAACCCGCGGGTTCAGATCGCCGAAAGTACTCGTTGACGCCCATCGGTTCCCGGAGCCGCCATATGCGGCCGGCCCGGCCGCGGCAAAAGCTAAAGCGACATCGATGATCGACGTAAGTGACGGGATGATCGCTGATGCCAGACACCTGGCCATTGCCTCAAATGTGGTGATTGAGATTGATACGTCGACTTGGGAGATCCCCGAGCCAGTGCAGGGTGCGGCTTCGGCTTACAACGTGGATCCGCGCGAATGGATGCTGACCGGCGGCGATGACCATGCCTTGCTAGCCACTTTCCCGGCGAAAGCCAAGTTGCCCAAGGGGTTCACGCCGATCGGGGTGGTCAGCGCTGTTGGCGATGTGGGCGATGTGGGCGATGTGGGCGCAGGGGTGCGCGTTGACGGGGTTTGGAGTGAGGCGGTAGGCGGTCACGTGCATTACCGGTAACCGCAGCATCTGAGCGGGTC
>CAJBZP010000091.1 GCA_903960135.1 uncultured Actinomycetes bacterium
AGCAAACTGGAGCGCAGAACATCGACCTGCGCCGCTAGGGCCGATCGGACGTTGGCGGGAACGGCTGAGGACTGCCCTTGGATGACAAGGTCGCGAACCTTCAGCAACTGGTCGTTGATTGAATCCACCTGGGTGCGTGCCGTGTTCAGCCGCAACAACCCATTGTCGATATTTTTGGTGTATTGGGTGATGCGCGCCTGCTCCGCCCGAAGGGTCATCACCGCTTGGGTTCCGCCCGGGTTGTCGCTGGCACGCTGGATTGCCTTGCCCGAGGAGACCTGCTCCTGGAGCTGCGCCATGCGCTTTTGCATGCCGGCTACCGAATCCATGTTCTGCAGGCCTTGGGAACTTGACGACATGCGACCTATCGTGGTCATCTGCTATTCCTATCTTCCGACTAGACCGGTGCGGTTGATCAGTGTTGCGAGGGCCTCGTCGATCGCCGTGAGAACGCGGGCCGCCGCTTCGTATGCACGCTGATAGGTGAGCAGGTTCGCCATCTCCTCATCGATGTTCACCCCTGACTCCGAATCGATCTGGCTCCTAATGCTCGAGTTGAAGGACTCTTGAGTTTGGGCGCTCTGGTTTGCCGCCTGTGTTGAGTAACCAAGTGACACGACAAGGCTTTGGTATAGGCCGTCTGGCCCGCCGCTGACGGTCCCGAGCGCCGACATGGTGTCGGCATTGGAACCGTTGAGGGATGCCACCCCACCGGTTGGAGCGATGGTCGAGGCCGCGATCCCCGCTCCATCACTGAACGCAACCGCGATGGTCGCGGCGGTCGTGCCGGTGAACATGGCGGCGCCGGCAATCCCTGCTCGGTTGTATCCCGCCGCCTGAGCGGTATTCACCTTGGAAGTTAGAGCAGCCGCAACGGTATTTAGCGATGCTGTCCATTCTGGGATGACGGTGTTGATGGTGTCTAGGTAGCCGCTCGCAGTACCGCTTGTGATCGCTGCGGTCGCATCATTGCTCTCCCACTGCACCGACGTGGTGCCAGCTGTCGTGTTCACCTGAAGGGCGGCGTAACTGGAAGAGCCAACGAGTGTGGTGCCGCCTAAAGCGACACGCATTATGTTGGCATCGTCGATCGTGAAGGTGCCGCCTATGGCATTCGACAGTTGGGTTGCAGCATACGAGCGTTGGTCGAGCAGCGAGTTCGTATCGCTCGTGCCTTGGACGGACTGGCTGATCGCGATGTTGAGGTCGGCTATCTCTTCGGCATATGAGTTGGCCGAGGTCACCAGGTTGGCCAGGCTCTGCTTGTAATCAGTGGACATATCCGTCAGGCGCTGCGCTGCGTCGTTGAGCCAGAAGGTCACCACATTCGCCTGTTCGACCACCTGGATTCGAGCAGCTGCATTACTGGGATCCCTGGCTACATCTGCGAAGCCGGACCAAAGGGCGTCGAGTTTCGTGGCGAGCCCGGTTGAACTCGGCTCCGGGAAGACCTGCTCGATCTCATTTAATACGGTGCTCGTGACGGTGAGCTCACCCAACCGAGCGCCTTCGGTGCGCGCCCGATCGCCCAGCACCCCACTTTGCAGGCGTTGGATAGCCGACACGTCCACCCCCAACCCGGAAGACAACTGCACTCGTTGGCGCACATAGCCCGGAGTGTTGACATTAGCTATGTTCTGCCCGGCAATATCCATGGCGACGCGCTGCGCCTGCAAGGAGGAAAGGGCTGTCGAGATCCCAGTCCAGGTGGCCATTTCAGAGGCCTTCGTCCACGAATACGGCCCTACGCTCCACCCGCGCGGTCGCGCCCGATGGCTCATACAACTGCAGCGCCGGCTCCAAGTCGCCTTGAATGCTGGAGATTACGGCCGCCGCGGTCTGCTGGGCCGCCGAGGCTAGTTCGCGGTTGAGGGAAGTAATCGACTGGATCCGGGTGGCCAGTTCGATAAAGGCCTCATAGTGCTCAGTCAGCAGGCTTTTCCAGGGTTCTTCCGCCACCTCGGCTATTTTCGTCAGGCTTGGGGCGGAGCCCAGGCCCAATTCACCGGCTAGGCGCTCAAAGCGCACCGCGCGCTCAAGTTCAACCAACCGAACCTGCTCCAGGGCGGTTTCAATCTCAGCGCTGGCCCGCACCAGCCAGGCCGCCCGGCCGCTCATCAGGAGCAACTGCTGCACGTCGAGCTTGAAGAGCAGGTGCTCCAGAATGTCACGTTCCCGCCACAGAATCGAAGATAGACCGGAAAGATCCATGGTCGCCCCCTTCAAAGCTGCGCGGGAGCGGTATTCGAGCCCACTCCCTGTTACTCGGAGAATCGGCCAATTCCGACGGTTCCTTAGGAAATCTGCCCCGCCGGGCCGGGCACCCCCAAACCAAGGGGGCCACCGGCCCAGCGGGGAATCCCCGCCAGATCGGTGGCCCCTACCGTGAATCCCGGCAGCTAGCTACTACTGGAGCAGCTTGAGCACACTGTTCGGCAGCTGCATCGCCTGCGCGAGCATCGCCGTTGCCGCCTCGGTCATGATGTTCGCCGACGTAAGGCTCATCATTTCCTTAGCAATATCGGTGTCCTGAGCCTGGCCGATACCAGCCATCTCATTTGCCGCCACCGAGTTGAGCACCTGCAAGGTGTTCTGCATCGACGCGAGGTTGCCCGCATTCGTGGCCCGCTCATTAACCTTTTCGGCCACGTAGTCGCTGTAGAGAGTCGTTGTCCCGACCCCAGGAGCGTCAACTAAATTGTCATACGGTGATGAGGCCGCAATGTTGAGGGTCGGCCCGGCGGCAAAGTTGCCAACACCCACGTCAACGGCAGTTGCGGTGGTCCAAACGGTGGCATTGACCTGCGTGTTAGTTTGAATCGAAGTAATGCCCGCAAGCAGGGCGGTCATAGAAGCTTGTAAAGCGCTGGTATCCGCTCCTGCATCCGTGAGCCTGTTTGCCGTCTCCGCGCCCTTTTGGCCCAGTGCGATCAGTTCACCGTAGGCGGCATCTGCAGCCTGTAGTCGGTTGATCGCATTTTGCACCTGGCTGATGGAGCTTTGGGTTGCTTGGGTTGCCGCATTGAGTGTTGCTGCGGTTCCCTGGGAAGCGATATC
>CAJBZP010000092.1 GCA_903960135.1 uncultured Actinomycetes bacterium
AGTCCCGCGAGACATAAACAACTGGCCCCAAACCAACAGCGGTCAGGGGCCAGAGCAGGGTTTAAACACCCCACCTAGTGGTAGGCAAGGGTGCTACTCCTCATTACCCTCAAAGCAAAACAGGACCCCGAAGCACAAATGGGGGTTCGCGGTTTGGGGTGCCACCGATACCCCGCCGAGACCGGCTGCACCGGGCCGCACCCAACCAACACCGAGAACCAACCGCTCACTAGCCACCGAACTAACCGGGGCACTAACTTCCACACTAGGCATTTAAATGTCCTTTCCGAAGGGGTAGCGGCCCGCAGGTGAGCCCCAACCAAAGGGGAACACCGAAACCACCAAAAAGCAATAGCGAAACGCCAAGTGATTCCAAGGGAAGGTCCACTTGTTGGTCCACTTGAAGAGCGGTTGGCCCGGTTTCACACTGGTGGTATGCACGTCTGGGAAGCCACCAGTTAAGTGCTAGTTAACACCCGGCAGATTCCAAGAGACCCGATGCAGTGGGCTCGGGCCGAGGTCGCGCAACGCCGCCAGGTGCTCCGGCGCTGCATATCCCTTATTTCCGTCCCAGCCAAAGGCTGGGTAATCCTTCGAGTGGTTGACCATTTGCGCATCGCGCTCAACTTTGGCCAACACACTTGCGGCGGCTACCGCCGAGCAGGTCATATCGGCCTTGACTTTCATGACCACCGGGGGTGGCTGCCAATAATCGGCGAGATCATCGAAGAGACCCGGGCGAGGTGGCGTCAGCCAGTCGTGACTTCCGTCAAGGAGCACCACGGCTGGACTTGCCCCAGCGTCGGCTAGGGCCAAAAGGGCTCGACGACCCGCAAGTCTCAGCGCTGAGATAATTCCGACGTCATCAATCTCCGCGTTGGTGGCGTGACCAACACTCGCAGCCACACACCAGGCCAAAATCAACGGTGCCAACTCGACTCGGCGCGAAGCCGTTAGCAACTTCGAATCGCGGACGCCATCGGGCGCCGGAAACGTCTGCGCGGAGATAACCACCACCCCAACGCTGACCGGCCCCGCTAATGCACCGCGACCGACCTCGTCCATGGCTGCCAGCGTGCCACCGTGCTCACGCATCAGTGCTCGCTCCACCCGCAGGGTCGGAGCAGTCGCAGTGGAGGTCACGACGCAACTATCGCCGAAAGCTCACCTGCCCGGGTAGTCAGGTCCCAGCACATAGAGTGCCCACATGGTTTGCCCTTCGGTTGACAAAGTCCGCATCGGCCTCGCTGCATTAGGCGCCACCGTGCTCCTTTCCTCCTGCAGCCCCGGCCCATCGGCCAGTGCGCCAGAGCCAGGTTCCAGTTCCAGTAGCCCGGCCGCGAACCCGGCGCCGACCAGTGCACCACCCACCACAACACCGACGCCTACACCCACTCCAACACCGACACCGACACCGATTGTTTTACGGTCGCCATTGACCGGCCTACCCGAACCCAGCCCGAAGCCGGTGCTGGTAGTAAAACTCGATAACACAGGCAATGCACAGCCACATGCCGGACTTAGTTCTGCCGACGTCATTTACATCGAGGAGGTCGAATGGGGCCTGACCCGCTTAGCCGCCGTGTTCTCCGCCACCATCCCTGACCGAATCGGTCCGGTGCGATCGGCCCGCATCACCGACATCGACTTGCTGGCGCAGTACGGCAGCCCCGCATTTGCCTTCTCTGGCGCACAGCGCAAACTTTGGCCGATGCTCGATGCGGCCGACTTCGAGGATGTCTCGGCCAATAAAGGTGGCGAAGGCTACTCGCGCGACTCCGGCCGACGCGCGCCCTACAACTACTTTGCCGACGGCAGCACAATGCTAGAAAGAGCGCCAGAAGCCTCACTCAGTAGCGATATCGGATTCATCTTTGACGAAGCCACCCCCCTTGGTGGCCGGTCAGCAAGCAAAGTTTCCACGGAATGGCCATCGGCCAGCGCCCGTTTTGTTTACGACCCGATCATGGGTAATTACAACGTCCGGCTAAACGGTGAGCCGGCCAAGGGTGAGGAGATTGACGGCAGCCAACAGGCCGGCACCGTCGTCATCCAGTTTGTCCAGCAAACCGCCTCGAAATTCCAGGACCGCAGCGGCGGCGTCACCCCGGTCGCCAAGACCGTAGGAACAGGTAAAGCACTTATTTTGCGTGATGGCAAGGCCTGGGATGTCACCTGGAATCGTCCGAGCGAGGAACTTGGTACCACATTCGCACTAGCCGATGGCACGCCGATGCAATTTAAGCCCGGGCAAGTTTGGGTCGTGCTGGTAGACCGCGACCGAACGGCGAAGATTATTCCTTGACGAATGGGTCATTTAGAGTAACGGCCCAATGATGCAGGACGCTGGTGCGCAAAACGGTATCTTGAATCGAACGGTTGGTTGGGCTCACCACGACCCAAAGCAACCCAATCGGTAAACCTATTGAGAAAATGGCTCGGGCAGCCGAAAGGGCCCATGACAACCGATTGCCTTGGTGGTCCACCACGAGCAACCCCATCATGTGATTGCCTAATGTTCGACCCGATAACGCCCACGATGCTGTCCAGTAGGCCCACAGCAACACGAAGCCCGCAGCAAAGAACCAGGTAGTTACCGGCATCTGAAACACATGGATTGGGGCTAGTAATAAGAGGAACAACCAGAGCAGCCCATAGCTAATGAGCATGACGATCAGGACAACCGCGATATCGATCCCGACGGCCACGGCCCTGGTCACCAATCCCGACCGCTTCCCCTGCACCGCCTGCGCCGCCTTGGGGATTGTTATTGCAGCTGGGTTAACCACCTCACCGGATGCCAGTTGCCTCCGAAATTTCTGAAAGCTCGTCATGGCTGGTCTTCCAAATCAAATTTGAGTGGCGATTCAACTTTGCGACCCTTGCGCCGCAACAGCAAAGAATCTGCAATCTTGTTAACTAAATTATCAACAGAAAGCGCCTGCAGCCGCGCCGCGTTCACCGCATCTGTCGCAACTCCACCGGTTGACTCGCGAATTATCTTAGGTAGATCTATCTCAGCGATAATGTAATCCGCAATATCAACCATCGGCACCCGGTCAATGATTTCGTCCATGTTGGCCTTGGCAACAATCGCGTCGATGTCAACATGGTCGAGCACGATTTGGGTCAGGTCTATTCGATCGATGATGGCACTTACGGCGAGCGGGACAACTCGATCGAGTGCGGCATTGACTCCGTTGGAGACTGTGCTTTCGATTGCGGATGTAACGGCCCCAACTATCCCGGTTGCCACCCCCAATAACGCACTCACCGAATTAGCGGCCGGGACCTCAACTCCCACGATGGGGTTTGTCACCAAGACAACTTCCTGCCCCAGCCCAGAGTCAGTTTGGCTCCCCGGGATCGTCATAGGCCAATCATGTCCTAAACCCGGGCTCGGGTGGGCTTAGGTATCAATCAAGCGCCAACCGGCCCCTTTCGATCATCTGTCGATCACCGACCGGATATCGTGCAGCCTGTGCGAGCCGCCAAATGGACCCTACTGGTAGTCGGTGCCGTGATCTTTTCACTGCTGATGACGTTGATCGCCGCATTCGTCTCGAGCACCCAACAGACCGAGGCGACTCAAAGTGGCCTGGAATCGTTCTACACCCCGCCAAACCCGATTCCGACCAAGCCCGGAACCTTGATTAGAACTGAGCGGCTCGACGTCGATGTCCCCGGAGCGACCGCGTACCGCATGCTCTATTCATCGCAACGGCCAGACGGTGCACCAGCAGTTTCCGGCGGCATGATGTTTATTCCCGACGGGCCCGCGCCCACCGGTGGCCGCAAGGTGGTGGCCTGGGCGCACGGCACGGTGGGGCAAGGGGATGCCTGCACCCCGTCACGTTCGACCAATCCACTTCAGGACACCACGAACTGGCTCGATCAGATGATGCAACTGGGATGGGTGGTTGTCTCCACCGATTACGCGGGGATGGGCACCCCCGGGCCTAATCTCTATCTGGTAGCGCAGGCCGAGGTGCGCGACGTCGTCAACTCAGTTCGTGCACTTCAGGAGTTCCCGCCCGGCAACGCAAGTACCGACTACGTTGTTTGGGGGCACTCACAAGGTGGGCATTCATCGCTTTGGGCTGGCCACCTCGCACCGGAGTTAGCGCCGGAGTTAAACCTGATCGGGGTGGCCGCAGCGGCCCCCGCCGGTGAACTCGCTTTGATCATGGGGGCGCAATGGGATACCGCAGTCGGTTGGGTGATCGGGCCGGAAATTGTCGAGTCCTGGCCCGTTGTGTACCCAAACCTGCCACTCGATGGAAGCATCTCGCCGGCCGGCCTAGCAAACTTTGCCCGATTAGCAAACGAATGTATCGCCCCGGCAGCGATTGAGGGTATGGTCCGCACCGACTTAGGCGACAAGTTCTTCATGGTGGATCCGACAAACACCGAGTGGGACACCAAGGCACGTGAGCAAACCCCGCCACCGCTTCCGGCTTCAATGCCAGTTTTCATCGGGCAAAGTACCGCCGATGCGGTCGTCCTGCCCTGGCCTAATGCGGTGCTCCAAGAAAAGTGGTGCCAAGCTGGATCCACGATCGAGCTACTTTGGATTGGCGTGGTGAGCCATCAGGACACCGCGATGACGATCGGACCCGCCGTTGTGGATTGGCTAGCCGATCGTTTTGCCGGACGACCGGCAACTCGCACCTGCGATGTAGCTCCGCCGGTTAGTGCGCCGGCTGGCAAAATTACCGGCTAGTGCGCCTGCTGGCGGATTAGGCGGTTAGCGGCCCGGTCTTCGCGGTCGGGAAATAATTCTGGCCGATACCAGAAGTCCGCTTGGGAATCATCACGGACCGAAACCATGAGACGATTTCATCACCATCTTGATTCAACCCGCGGGTCTTCATCCGAATTATGCCAAGTTCAGGCCTCGATGAGCTCTCACGTTTTTCCAAGCAGATAGATTCTGCATACAACGTGTCACCGATGTAAACGGGATGGGTCAATTTAATATCGGTCCACCCGAGATTCGCGACTGCGTTTTGGCTCATGTCGATTACCGACAAGCCAAGGACCAGCGCCACGGTAAATCCGGAGTTAACTATGACTCGGCCGCCAGTAATCGGATTACTTTTGGCGAGATCTGCGTTGAAGTGGTTCTGATTAGTATTGCAAGTCAATAGCGTGAACCAAGTTGAGTCCGCTTCGGAAATGGTGCGCCCGAATGGGTGCTGATAGGTGGTTCCGACCACGAAGTCTTCATAGAAAAGACCAAGAACGGCTGGTTGCACAGCATCCGAAGTTGTCATGCGGGCAAGTATGGACTATTGCCCGGGCGTGCCATCACCGCGGTTACGCCAACGATCTTCCATTCGATCCATGAAGCCGTTTGACGACTTTTGCTTGCGCGGGGCTGCCGGCAGATCACTCTCGGTTGCCACCGGCGCCGGCGCCTTGAATGCGGAATAAGCAATAAACGCGCTCACGAGCATTACCGCAAACCCGGCGATGCCAATTGCGATCATCATGGTCGCCACGCCGGTCAAAACCAGGCCCATTCCAATAAGTACACCCAATACGCCAAGGGCGGCCCGACCGCGGGAGGCCCGACTATTCGCCGACCGCAAACTGGTGGCGAATTTAGGGTCCTCGGCGTAGAGGGCTTTCTCCATCTGCTCTAGGAGGCGCTGCTCATGCTCAGAAAGTGGCACCGCTACTCCTCTCGCGCCCGTGGCCGGATCTACCTACTAAGGAACACAATAGGCTGGACTTGCCAGAAGCGAAACCCAGCCACCTCATTCGGTTGAATTATCTGCCGGGTCAGCCCGCTCCACCAGCCGGCCCGGAAGTACCGCACCGGCCCCAAATCTGGCCCGCAGCGCGTCGACCGCCACCTCGGCTTCCCGCCGGCCTTGGGCTGGCGCCCCTAAAACCAACTGCTGGGCGGCCCCATCGGCGGACCGGAGCCCCTCCGCCCGCACCCCCACTAGCCGGACCCGGACCCGCTCCAGCCCCAGGCTGTCGTAAAGGGCTCGGGCGGTTTCATAGAGCTCCTGGGTGACGTCGGTCGGGCTGGTCAGGGTCCGGGAGCGGGAAACGGTGGTGAAGTCCGAAAATCGGACTTTGATTGCAATAGTGCGGGTGACGTATCCGGCGCTGCGGACCCGGGTGCCGACTTCATCAGCTAGGTGCAGGAGTTTTGCGTAAATCAACTCCGGGTCGTCAATGTCTTGATTAAAAGTCTCTTCGGCACTAATGCTTTTTTCCGGTTCATGTGGCGTGACCGCGCGCGGGTCAATCCCCCACGCCAACGTATGCAGGTGGGTACCGGTGGCCTGCCCCAAGGCCCGCCGCAGGGTGGCAACTGGCATATTGGCGATATCGCCAACCGTGTAAAGACCCAACCGGGTCAACTGCTCCTCCGTCCGCTCCCCAACCCCCCATAAGACGGCAACCGGCAATGGGTGCAAGAAGGCCAGGACTTGGTCAGCCGGCACCACCAGGACCCCATCTGGCTTGCATCGAGCCGACGCAATTTTCGCAACAAACTTCGTGGTGGCAATGCCCACGGAACAGGTAATGCCCTGTTCGTCTACCACCCGCGATCGGATTAGTTCCGCTATTGCAATCGGCGAGCCTAGGCGCCTGATCGTGCCTGAGATGTCCAAGAATGCTTCATCAAGACTCAGTGGTTCTACCAATGGCGTAACCGAATTAAACAGTGCCATCACATTTCGACTTACTTCTGCGTAACGTCGGTGATCTGGGGCTATAACTACCGCCTCCGGGGCCAGGCGCCGGGCCCTTGACATGGGCATCGCGGAGTGCACCCCGAGGGCTCGAGCTTCATAGGTTGCCGACAACACCACCCCTCGGCTGCCACCACCTACGATGACCGGCTTGCCTTGTAGTTCGGGGCGAGTACGCAACTCAACTAGTGCGAAGAATGCGTCCATATCGATATGCAAAATGGTGCAGCCGGCGTCGTCACCGTGCTTCTGCGGACCGCGCTGCGCGAGGCCGCCGGACCGACGCACCTGGTTGCGGCTCATGCCGACCATCTTCCACCAACATTGGGCTCATCCGCTATCAGCTCGAAAACTGCACTTGGTCCCCCCGCGAGCCAGTGTTCTCGAATTGAACCCAAACTCCAGCATCCGGTCGCCCGGATCGAGACCCCCCGCGGCCCGGTTCGCCTAATGTGCCCGCGCACCAAAACCAGCCAAGAACTGAAGACGGTGCTCGCATATGCGCCTTGGGCGTCCTCAAAGAATGTCGCGTCAACCGGCCCGGTGCTGTCGTCAAGAGTAAGAAAGATAACCCGGCGACCAGATCGAATCGGTGGAGTCTGGGTCGCTACTTTAACTCCGGCGACTAATACTTCCTGCTCGGACCTACATGACAAAATATTGCTTGACCAAACAGTGCCGAGGGATTTAAGCATCGGAGCATAAAAATCAATAACATGACAGCGAACATCCATCTGGAGCACCTCAAGTTCGGCCCGCACCAACTCGGTAGTTGTCATCTCCGGTAGGCCGGATGGCTCAACTAGTACTGGCTCACCGCCTAGGTCGAGGGAAAGTTGCGTCGTACAGTCATTGCGAGTGCGCTCGTACTGAGCGAGATCAGCGATCTGCAGCAATAGATCGCGTCGGGTCAATTGACCCCGGCGCTTGGCCCGCCCCTCAAACCCGAAACCGTACAGTGAATCAAAAGCGCCAGCGACGACAATGCGCTCAATGATTGGACGCGATATCCCGGCGCGCTGCCAAGTATCGACAATTGATGAGTACGGCTGGCCGGCAATAATGCCTGCACACTCACTCGCCGAGATGCCTTTGACATCAGTGAACGGAACCCGGATGGAATCAGCTTCAACAAGGTAGGTATCGGACGACGCATTGATATCAAGGCCCAGTACCCCTACCCCGTGGTTGCGCGCATCGTCAAGAAGCAACCGCTTCGGATACATGCCTGGATCATGGGTAAGAATCCCGGCGTAGAAAGCCGCTGGGTAATGGGTTTTGAGCCACGCCGACTGGTAAGTCGGTAGCGCAAATGCAGCGGCATGCGCTTTACAGAATCCAAAAGCTGCAAATGCCCGCAGGATCTCCCAGACCTCCTCGACAACCGTTAGCTGGTAGCCACGGGTTAAGGCTGCTGGATAGAACCAGGCGCGCACATCATCTAGCCCTTCGGTTGAGTTCATACTTCGCCGGGTCTCATCTGCTTCAGCAAGTGAGCAACCGGTCATCACCGATAGCACTCGGAGTACTTGTTCATGGAAGACCACTACTCCGTAGGTTTCGGCCAGCGCCGGACGTAAGTCTTGATGCAGATAGTGCGCCTGACTCCACCCTTGCCGCGCTCGCAGGAACGGCGTAATCATGTCGGATTTAACAGGGCCAGGGCGAAATAGTGAGATATCAATGATGAGGTCATCGAAGGTTTCTGGGGCGAACTTGCCTATTAGCTCACGTTGCCCGGGTGATTCGATTTGGAAACAGCCAAGAGTGCGAGTTGACCTAATTAACTCGAAAGTCGCACGATCATCAAGGGGTTCGTCATCAAGAATTATGCGCCTGCCGGATGTGCGCTCAACCTCGTCGATGGAATGGGCGATTGATGACTGCATGCGCACACCAAGTACATCAAGTTTGAGTAAGCCCATCTCCTCGACATCGTCTTTGTCGAACTGACTCATCGGATACCCAGCGGCACTTGGCTCCACCGGAGTGCGATTAAGAAGCGAGATATCTGACAGCAATACTCCGCAAGGATGCATAGCCACATTGCGCGGCAAACCATCAAGGGCCTCAACCAAGCCAAGAAAGCTATCCAATTGACCGCTCGCAGCCAACCGACCAAACCCCGATGACCGCAACTCGGGTAAATCACTCAAGGCTGCGCGCGCATCGCGGGCTCGAATGCGCGGGAAGGATTTCGCAAATGCATCAATTTCGGTTGGCGGTAACCCAAGCGCTGCACCAACATCACGGACCGCATGCCGCACCCGATACGTCTCCATCATTGATACGCAGGCCACCCGCTCGGTACCAAAACGTTCATAGATCCAGTCATAAACCTCAAGTCGCCTCGCTGATTCGACATCTATATCAATATCTGGCAGTACCCGGCGTAACGGTGACAAGAAGCGCTCCATCAACAACCCATATCGAATCGGGTCAACACCGGAAATCCCAAGTAGATGATTGACGAGGCAGCCCGCACCGGAGCCACGTGCAGCTACTCGAACACCCCGGCCTTTGATCATGCTTACGACCTCGGCGACCGTCAAAAAGTAGCCGGCAAAGCCTAATCGCCCGATAACATCAAGTTCATCCGTAAGTCGATCCCGCGCGAGTCGCTGCTCAGTGCGAACCGAATAGCGTTTCGGGATTTGCTGTTCGCACTGCCACTGCAGTTGCGCCTGCGCTGTCATTTGCTCAACCGCAGACCCGACCAACACCGCACGCTCTGGGACATACACCTCACCAAGACCAAGATCGCGGCGCCCATCAATCACGGCGGATTCGGCAAGTGTTCGGGTATTTCGTAGAAGCTCCGCCGCACTGCACCCAGCAGCGCTGGCAATATCTTCGGCAATAGCGGCCATCGCTGAAGTGCCCTTGAAGGCGGCGGCGCCATTCCCGAGTTCAAGCTGACGTGAATTCAGTGGCACTAACTGACGGGAGGCGTCCAGCACATCGGCGGTGCGGGCATCTTCACTGCGCAGATAGCGCACCGCGTTAGTCAGCACCGGGGTGAGCTGCGACTGCGTCGCCCAACCCAGCAGCCGAGCAGCGGTGGCTTTCGAATATGGGTGCCGGCCTACCCGATGGTGGTTAGCGACGGCAATGAATAGGTTCGAGCCGAAGATCTCACGCCAAGGCTCGACTATGGCCGCGGCTCCAGTTTGACCGTGCTTGGTGAAGTGTCGGCCAAGTGCCGAGTCGGGACCAAGTAGCGCAACAACATCTGCTGAATTAGCGGGTATCGCAGCCCACGGTACCCAAGGGGTGCCGCGATCTGCATGGGCCGCGGAGATCAATCGGCAAAGCCCCGCCCACCCACGAGCACCACGCGCAAGGAAAACCACCCGTGGACGCTGCTCATCAACCCAGCTGCCCCCATGCGCCGGGGTACGACGCTTTTTCGGCCCACGGGCGAGGTGGTCGGTTTCAATTGCCAACTCAACCCCAAGTACCGGGCTAATGCCGACCTGCCGGCAGGCCTGCACCCACCGCACTGCTCCATAAACCCCATCGCGATCGGTCAAAGCAACGATGTCCTGGCCAAGTTCAGCCGCATGTTGGGCCAAAGCCAGTGGAGTTGCGGTGCCGTATTGCAGCGAAAAGCTCGATGCCACCTGAAGATGTGCATAAACCGCTGCGCCAGACCGTGCCATCAGTGATCAAGCCCTCTTTTTTGATAGTTGCTAGTTGCTAGTTGCTAGTTGCTAACCGTCAATTGACTTACCGAAGATTCAGCGGTCGAAGCCCAGCGGGAGACGGGGAACTGGGCTTCGACCGCTACTGGACCGGTTGTGGGGGAGCAACCGGTACGTATTTGGTTAATTCGTACTTAAAATTTCCGCCAGCAGCATCGGCTGGTGGGGTAAACCCAAGGACCCGACGACCCGGGCTAGGAAAGTGTCCGCATCGCGAAGGAGGTCATCGGCTTCGCGTTCGCTAACGCAGGCGACCCCGGCTTCGGCCGCAGCTCGTTTGCGCGCACCAGCCGCAAAGAACATTGCCCACTCGGTGAACTCGGCGGCCACCTCGGGCAGCACCACCCACACACTGCGCACCCGGCGGCGACGCCGGCCCACCGGCTGGCTGCGGGCTGCGAGCACCGCGGCAGCGGCCCGAAGGGCGGCAAGGTGCGCGGCGGCATAGCGTGCACTTGGGGCCTGCGCCAACATCGCCTCGGTCAAACTACGGCGCGCTGACATCACCAAATCGAGGGCGGCGCTGGGGACTGGGGCGCTGGGGACTGGAGTAGCAGGCAACTGGCGCTCTAGCAGGACCGTCATGGCAATCTCCTTAACATATTCGAACAGGTGTTCGAATATGGCTAACTTAAACCCGCCCCCTGACATTCGTCAACCCCACTAGCATTTAACCCATGTCACCAGCCCGCTCCCCCGGCTTTGTGCGCCTTGGCCGCGCCGCAGCCTTGGGGTCGGCCACTTTGCTACTGACCTTGACGGCCCACACCGCCGCCCAATCGACGCTGCCCGCCCCCTTCGAAATCGGGCTACTACTTCCGCTGGCGCTGGCGCTGGGCTACGCGGCAGGTGACCGGCGCCGATCCATGCCTTGGCTGACGGCATATGTGCTCGCGGTGCAGGTGTTATTCCATGTACTGCTGATAGCCACCGGATCCCACTTAACCCATGAATCGTGGCTACCGGCACCCAACATGCTCGTCTGCCACCTCCTCGCCGCATTGGCACTCGCCTGGGTCATCACCCAGGGCGAAAGCACCTTGGCCCGCTGGGCCGGCTACCTCGGCCAGGTGATCGGCCTGACCCCGCCAGTGGCCACTGCCAGCTTTGAACAACTCTGCTCCCCAGCAGATCACAAACCACAGCACACCGAGCACGCGGCTACCCATGCCATCTCGCGCCGCGGGCCACCGCTGCTCAGCGCCAACTAAGAACTAATAACTCCCCCGCATCGGCGGCCGGGAGGTAATTTCCGTATCCGCAAAAACTTATTTAGAAAAAGGTGTTAATTCATGTCTGCAAAAAAAAGAGTTATTCGTACCACCGCACTATTAGCCGGCGCAGTTGGCGTATTGCTCGTAAGTGCAGCACCGGCAAGTGCCCACATGGGTATTGAGTTACACGGTGGCACCCCCACCGCTGGTAGCAGCAGCAGCATCTTCCTGCGGCCCGGCCATGGTTGCGATGGCGACAGCACCAACGCTCTAACAGTTGAGATACCGGCCGGTGTCACCGGAGCCAAACCTCAGCCAAAAGCCGGCTGGAAACTATCGGAGACGGCGACGACCATCACCTGGTCGGGCGGCGAACTCGCAGATGATGAATTTGATGAGTTCGGTATCAGGGTCACTTGGCCGAAGTTAGCGGCCGGTGTGTCATCGCAGAAGTTCTACTTCAAGTCCGTTCAAACTTGCAATGCCGAACTAAAGGTGGCAGTAAGTGGCAAGGATGCCACCATCACGGGCTGGCTACCAAGTTATGCCGGTCAGAAGGCGGCACTTTTCGTTGACGATATTCCGCTAACCGCCCACGATGTCACCATCGGATCAAGCGGCGCATTCACCATCAAGACCAAGTCGGCGAAAGTGCCCGAGGGCAGTGAAGTAACCGCCAAAATAAACGATCGCCTAGTCGGTACTTCGGTTGCCGGCTCCGATAACTGGATCGAACTGCCGGTAACTGGATCAACAGCGACACTGGCCAGTCCGGCACCGTCGGTTACCGTGATCGCAGCCACCACCACCGCCGCTCACTAATGCGCAAAGCCCTTGTGGCCGTGCTGTTGGGCTCACTAGCACTCCTAGTGAGCCCAACACCTGCGTTCGCACATGCCGAGTTAGTGACCAGCTCACCGCGTAACGGTTCACAGCTCTTACTTGCACCAAGGAACATCACCCTTACTTTTGGCGAGGATGTGGCCCTAGACACCGCCCAGATATTGGATCAGTCCGCGGTTGTGGTTCCCGCAACAGCGGTGCTGAGTGGATCCCGATTGACGGTTACCCCCAGCGAAAAACTGGCCAACGGGCGATACGCCGTCAGTTGGCAGGTAACCAGCGAGGATGGGCACGTTGTTGCCGGGGCCATCGCCTTCACCATCAAAGTTGCCAATCCGCCGGGCCAGCCGACCACTTTGGCCTTGCTGCCGGCCATCAAGGCCCGGATTAGCTCACCACAGGTCGGCGCGCGCACCATTACGTTTGCCTCCAAGGCAAAAAGCGGGGAGGTACTTCTCACCAATGACGCCTTGCCCGGACCGATAACCTGGCGAGTCACGGGAAACGGCAAGCTGGCCAAAGCCAGTGGGGTAATCCCCTTCGCCGGCACCTGGGCTATCGAAGCGAGCCTCTTTGCGGGCGCGCTAGATTTCGTCGTTGCGAAAGGAACCCAGACTTTTAGATAGCCCGCGGTTAACAGCCATTACGGTAGCCGGGTGCCTAGTATTCAAAGCCCGTTGCTGCCATGGAGTTAACCGGCGAGCGCACCATGCCTGGAGTACCCACTGAGTCATATTGGTTCGCTCGTCACGAAGTGGTCTACCGGTGGGTTGCCGAGAATTACGCACTCGATCGAATATGCGGTGATATCGGTAGTGGTGAGGGTTTCGGCCCACAATTGCTGTTGAGCGCAGGTGCTCGAAGTGTCTTCGGCATTGAGTTGGACGCAAGCGCTGTGTCACATAGCGCAACTACTTATCCCGGCAGCAACTTCATCAGAGCCAACGTCGTGGCCTTACCGATTGCCACAAAATCTACCGATATCGTCGTGTCACTACAGGTCATAGAACATCTCTGGAATGTCGAGACCTATCTGCAGGAAATGCACAGAGTGCTTCGCGTTGGTGGGTTCCTCGTAATATCAACACCGAATCGGCCTATCTTCTCACCCGGACTAGCCCGTAAGTCCTCTCCCGTGAACCCCTTCCATGTTGAGGAGTTCGACGCTGAGCAGGTCCACGACCGGTTAACAGACTGTGGGTTCACCCAGGTCACAATCCGTGGCTTGCACCACGGCGAACGCATAGCCGAGTGGGAGCACGCGCACGGTCCTATTGTTGCGGCCATGGTAACCGCCGGGCAAACAAACTGTTGGTCACCAGAGTTGATTGACTTTGTCTCATCCGTAACTTCCGCGGACTTTCTCTTTTCCGATGCAGCCGAAGCTCAGGATCTAATTGCACTGGGTGTCAAGTGAGCAAACCAATTGGCACCTTTTGCCTAGTGCTCCACACCCACCTGCCCTGGCTGGCCCATCACGGAGCTTGGCCCGTTGGCGAGGAGTGGCTTCACCAGGCCTGGTCTGCCTCCTACCTGCCGGTTATTGAACTTCTGGAGACCCTTGCTGATGAAGGCCAACGCAATGTGTTGACCCTAGGAGTGTCACCAGTGCTCGCAGCACAACTTGATGACCCGTATTGCATCAAAGAGCAACGCACTTGGCTGGCCAACTGGCAGTTGCGCGCACAGGGCATGGCTGGTTCCCGCGAGCAGTGGCGGCGCGACGCTGGCACGCGTGAGTTTAGAAGTGCACTTGCTGCGCAGCACCTATTCGAAGCTCGGTGGCAATCTGGTGCTTCACCTGTCTTACGAAGACTTCTCGACGCTGGTGTAATCGAAATTCTTGGTGGACCAGCAGCCCACAACTTTCAGCCACTTAATCAAGGCGCAACGGTACGAGCTGCACTGCGCATTGGCCATGATGATGCCCTGCTGCGCCGGGGTAGTTCACCTACGGGCCTATGGGCCCCGGAGTGTGCATACACCCCGGGCCTGGAACACCACTATGCCGAAGTTGGTATCACCCACTTCATGGTTGATGGCCCGACGATGAACAGTGCCGGACGCTCCACCGGGGCCGCGTGGCAAGTAGCCGATAGCGAGGTAGTTGCGTTCGCACGGGATCTTGATGTCACCTATCGAGTTTGGTCGCCACGTAAAGGCTACCCGGGGGGCAAGTGGTACCGAGACTTTCACAGCTTCGACCATGAATGGGGGTTTCGGCCGGCTCGCGTAACAAGTACGACAACACCCGCCCACGAAAAAGCCCCGTACAACCCAGTGCGTGCCATGCAGGCGGTCGAACGCGACGCTCGCGATTTCGTCCGGGTCGTCCGAGACCGCCTCCTCGAACTGGGGGCGACGATGGGATCAAGGAAGGGGGCGAATCCGCTGGTTGTCGCCGCTTACGACACCGAGCTTTTCGGCCACTGGTGGCATGAAGGACCCCAGTGGTTGGGGCAAGTGCTCCGCCTACTCCCCGAGTGCGGGGTGACGGTAACGACATTACAAGGGGCCATGGATCTTGGCCATGTCGCCGGTCGAGTGGACTTAGCAAACGGGTCCTGGGGTTCGGGCAAGGATTGGCGCGTCTGGGAAGGTGATCAGGTTAAGGATCTAGCGCGCACCAACAGCGATCTTGAGGTCCAGGTCCTCGAAACCTTACGAAAGTACTTCGATGAGCCTGCGCATCGGCGTACTCGCAGTTTTGCCGCGGACCAACTCGCCCGTGAGCTGCTTCTTACCCTTGCAAGTGACTGGGCTTTCATGGTCTCGAAGGATTCAGCAGCCGAATATGCTCGGGGGCGAATCGGCGTTCACCTTTGCGCCGCCAAGGATCTGGGTAACTTGCTTGCCTCCGGACACACCATCGCCGCCGAGACTCTCGCGAAGAAACTGCATTCCCGCGATTACGCACTAGCTAGTCTCGACGCACGTACCTTCGCTCAATTCATGGACTGAGAAGACCCCTCGGCGACCGCACGCTGTGTCTTGCGGGCAATATCTTGCAGTGCCGCGCGGCGCAGCTCCTGTTGCGCGTAGATCTCACGCCGGTCTTTGAGAATTCGGGCCGGCACCCCCCCCATAACGGAAAATGGTGGAACCGATCCACGCACCAGACTGTGGGCCCCAAGCACACTGCCATTGCCAATCGTGGTCCCTCGCAACACGGTTGCCTTCGTGCCTATCCAAACATCGGGGCCAATGCGTACCGGTGACTTCACGATGCCTTGATCTTTAATAGGTAGGTAGATGTCATCGATCGAATGGTCGAAGTCACAGATATATACCCAATCGGCGACAATCGAACCAGCGCCTATTTCGATGTCGAGGAAGGCGTTGACGGTGTTATCACGACCAAAAACACATTTATCACCAATTGCCAAGGTGCCTTCGTGGCACCGCACTCGATTGTCATCGCCAAGGTGCACCCAGCGGCCCAGAATCATCCGCCCATACCCCTTGCGGGCATTGACCTCAACATGCTTACCGAAGAACACGAATCCGGTAGTGATGATGTGCGGATTTCTAACTTTGAATACGAGAAAGCGCCAATAGCGAATCAGGTACCAAGGTGACCAGGCCCGGTTTCGTAACACCCACCGCAAAGATGCCACCGTTAAAAACCGCGCCTGTCGCGGATCTCGTGGGCTCACGACCACGAAGACTACCGAGCCGCTAAGAAAGCGCGCCGGTCAGCAGGTTCCCTGGCAACGGTGCCGGTGCCTTGACCGGCACAGACACCTTGCCCGCCAGGTTTGTTGTGAGCCGACGCTCATCGGCTACCGCCTCCCGGTATACCTCCACAGTTTGAGCAGCAATCGCAGGCCAGCCGAAATCGCTCTTCACTTTGGCACGAGCCGCCCGCGCGAAAGTTGCCGCTAGTTGCGGGTCAAGTAATACCTGCGCCAGTGCGCCGGAAAGTTCTACCGAACTTCCTGGCATAAAAGTACGCCCGGTCACGCCGTCTTCGACCAACTCCGCCAAGCCACCCGTGCGGGCGACCACAAGCGGTGCACCTACTGACGCGGCCTCAAGGGCGACAATGCCAAAGGGTTCATATAGGGAAGGCACGACCACGGCATCGGCCGCTGCGACCAATGCATGTAATTGCTCCTCCGGCAGCCACCCTAAAAAGCTCACCCGACGTTGCAAGCGTTTGGCCCTAACCTGCTCAATCAATTGGGTGTCAGCGCTCCCCCGGCCGGCGATCACTAGATGCACCCCGGGCACCTGCCGACGCAGCCGTGGCAGCGCATCAATGAGCGTATGCACCCCCTTCTCCCACTCCAAGCGCCCGGTGAAAACCACCAGCGGGCTTGGGTACTGCGTGCGCGCAATCTGCCGCTGCTTAGCGGTTACGCGCCAGCGCTCGGGGTCGATGCCATTTGCGATCACCACTGTCTTATCCACCGGAGGGCTAAAGAGTTGCCCCACCTCCCAGCGCATGTGCTCGCTGCAGGCAATTACTCGACGGGCTTCATAAGTGGACCACCATTCAATGCTGTGGATACTTCGCGATAGATCCGCCGGCAGCCAACCTTGGTGCCGACCCGCCTCGGTCGCATGCATCGTCGTCACATACGGGATGCGGCCCGCTTCCTTTAAAACTGCGGCCGCATGTGCCACCAGCCAGTCGTGACCATGCACAACCTGCGGCTGCCACGTACGCATCAGCCGGAGCCCCGCGCGCGCAACGGCGCTGTTAAAACCAGCCACCCAAGCCAGCAAGTGTTCCTCGTCCAAGGGCACATGCGGTGCATCCGGGGTGACACGCAACACCCGAACACCGTTTACGATTTCGTCCGGGCTCGCACCCTCGCTGCCTTGCGTGATTACGGTAACGTCGAAGCCGAGTGCCGCTTGAGTCTGTGCCATGGCGTGCACGTGCCGCCCCAAGCCGCCGTACACCACCGGTGGGTACTCCCACGAGAGGTGAAGAATTCGCACAGCAGCAGCATAAGGCCATCAATGGGCTCTTAAACCTGCTAGTTCCGTCACCGGAGGTCCGTAAACCTGCTTATTCCGTCACTTCTGTGGTGGATTATGACGGAACGAGCAGGTATCAGCCTGTGGATAGTCATTTGGCACTAAGTGACTAATGCTGAACGCTGTCACCATGACATTGGACAACTCCAACGACTCAATTTCACTGCCCGAAATCTTCACCATGTCCGAGGCCGTGGCCGCAGGTATGACCGCTGACCAAGTGCGGCAGCGGGTTCGTTCAGGGCGCTGGGCCGCACTTGGATCAGGTACCTATTCGAGGAGTTTGCCCCCGGCCGACGATCTTGATCCATTCGCCCAACGTCGCAATTTACATGTGCAACTAGCCGTTGCCCGTGCGCTGAAAGTCTCGGGCAGTGTCATTGCCTTTGGTTCTGCAGCAATGCTGCATCAGTTGCCACTCGTGACTGGCACACCCAAAAATGTTGAACTTCTTGTTCAACCTGGGGCATGGACTGGGACTCGCACGGGCACGCGGTACCGATCCGGCGCCTTAGCTTCGACGGAAATATCTCACCTGCCTGCTCCGGTGACAACCCCATTACGAACGTGGCTCGATATCGCCCGCAGCCATCCCTTCGCCGACGCGATTTGTTGCGGTGATGCGGCACTTCACTCCGGACTGTTCACCGTTGCAGCACTCGATGCTGCTCTACCCAGCACCGATATTCGTGGCAGCAGTCGCGTACACCGCGCCTCGCGTCACCTGAACATGCTTCGAGAATCGGCTCTAGAGTCACTCTCGTGGGTTAGATTCCTTGACTGGGATATCGAACTTCCGACCTGTCAATTTCAGGTGACTGATAGGGGTGGGCGATTCGTCGCGCGGGTGGATTTCTGTTGGGAGGACAAAATGGTCATCGGCGAGGCTGACGGCCGCCTCAAATACACCAACAAAGACAGTCTGTATCAGGAGAAGTTGCGCGAAGATCGCCTACGCGAATTGGGCTTCGAGGTGATTAGGTGGAGTTGGAGCGACTTGCTAGAGCCGGCTGCCGTACTCAAGAGGCGCATATCCACTGCCCTCACACCATCGCACCACACCTTACGTTCGGCTTGAACCTGCTGAAACCGTCAAAAAATGCCCCAAAAATGACGGAACGAGCAGGTATAACGCCCGCCCACGATCAGGCCGCTGCTGGCGCAAGGAGTTACGCGCGAATGCCGGTCACACATACGTTGTAGAACAATTCATCGGGTACTACCCGTTCCAGGACATGCTGATCCAGCCACGAGAGTCCCAGCCACCCTCGATAGGCGAACTGCGCCCAATTCCAGCCCAGAGCACCAGGTTTAACTGCCGCTTCAAAAGTTCGAACCGGCCAACCGAACCACGATGCCGTGAGTTCCTCGGTGACGGTCTTAACATCCACCGCCCCTGCGCGCAAGCACAGGCGAGCCAACTGGTCCGGGTCAAATGTATGCAGATCGACCACCGACTCTAGTAAGGCCACTTGCGAGGATTTCGCTAATTCATCAGCCGGCCGAGCCCAGCGATCGCGCCACATCGGTAAGCGCGTTGCCCGTGCGGCCGCCCACCAAGTCAACCGCGACAATCTGCGTGCAACAAAGTCACCGTAGTTCGTCGGTTCGCCACAGAAAACAAAACGGCCGCCTGGCTTCAGCACACGCAGTACCTCGCGCATCGCCAACTCAACATCGGGTAGGTGATGCAGAACCGCGTGGCCGACGACTAAGTCAAATGACGCATCTGAAAATGGCAGTTGTTCAGCATCAGCGACTTGCCCGGTGACGTCAAGACCCAATTCTCGACCACCGCGCACCGCGACATCTACCATCCCAGGTGAGATATCCGTGAGCACGCCGGTGGTTGCCACCTTGGCCTGCATGAGATTCAGTAGGAAGAACCCGGTGCCGCTGCCAAGCTCAAGGGCCCGGGCGTAGGGCGCATCCACAGCTCCGGCTACGTGTTCAAATCTGTCGTTAGCGTAGTCAATGCAGCGTTGGTCGTAGGAAATATTCCACTTCGCGTCATAGGTGGACGCTTCCCAATCGTGATACAACACGTTTGCGAGCTTCGGGTCACTTTGCGCCCGCGTTATTGCATCAGAGTCCGGGTCGTTCATCTTGGTCATCGACCGGTGAACTTGGCCTTGCCCGGACCGTTCTCCATGAACGATGTCATGCCGATGAGGCGGTCATCGGTCGCGAAGAGGCCGGTGAACTCACCGCGCTCGATTTCTAGGCCCGTATTGAGATCCACCTCGAGCCCGAAGTTTATGGCGCGCTTGGCCGCCCGCAAGGCTGTACTCGACCCTGCGGCAAATTGCTCAGCCCACGTGATTGCCTCGGTATAGACATCATCGGGCGCTACGACTTTGTTGACGAGGCCAATTTGCATTGCTTCGTCAGCCCCCACGAAACGGCCGCTGAAAATTAAATCTTTTGCCCGTGACGGCCCAATCAAGCGTGCGAGTCGCTGGGTGCCACCGGCACCGGGGATGATGCCCAACAACACCTCGGGTTGACCCAATTTCGCGTTGTCACCAGCAACGCGCAGGTCACAGCAAAGCGCCAACTCACAGCCACCACCTAGGGCATAGCCGGTTACCGCAGCGATCGTCGGTACCGGGATGCTGGCAATCGCGGTGAATGCGGACTGGAGATCACGCGACTGCAGGGCCATCTCCTGGTAGTCCATGTCGGCCATTTCCTTGATGTCGGCGCCCGCCGCGAAAACCTTCGGGCCGCCGTAGACAACCACGGCACCGATCTCGCGGCGCGCACTCACCTCAACCGCGGCAGCCCGCAATTCCTCCTGCATCTGGCGCGAGAGAGCGTTCATCGGGGGGCGCGCCAACATGATCGTTGCAACCTTGCCGGCCAGCTCCAAAGACACGTATTCACCCATGCGCCTGAGCCTACTGACCGGTCAGTCTTGATCCGGCTCGGCCTGTAGCGTGGGCCCGGTGAGCACCGGTTGGGATCCCCTTGGCGTGCACCCCGATGGGCATGGTGGTGCAAATGTCGCGCTCTGGGCGCAGTCCGCGTCCGCCGTCGATCTGTGCGTCTTTCCTGATGGCGCAGCTGAATATCGCATTCCCTTGACCCACAAGGTCTTCAATATTTTCCACGCCCACGCGCTGGACCTGCCGGTTGGCACCCGCTATGGGTTTCGTGTTGAGGGCCCTTGGCAACCGCGCATCGGGCAGCGCTGGAACCCGAACAAGTTGCTCCTTGATCCGTATGCGCGCGCGATAGACGGTGACTTCAAATTGCACCCGGCAGTTTTCGGCCACGTCGATCGCGATGACCTAAGCATGAACACCAGCGATTCGGCTCCGTACGTCCCGCGCAGCGTGGTCACCGACAACTGGTTCGATTGGGGAAACGATCGGCACCCACATATCCCTTGGGGCGACACCCTCATCTATGAGGCGCACGTGCGGGGCTTGACCATGCGCAACCAATTTGTGCCGGAGCAGCTACGCGGAACATACGCCGGGCTCGCCCACCCCGCGATCATCGATTACCTTTTGAGCCTCGGAGTCACCGCCATCGAGTTGATGCCGATCCAGCATTTCGTCGATGAAACCCATCTCCTGGAGCTTGGCCTAACAAACTACTGGGGATACAACTCAATTGGTTTCTTCGCCCCGCACGCCCGCTATTCGTCATCCGGGTCGCGCGGTGAGCAAGTGCGCGAGTTCAAGGAGATGGTGAAAGCCCTGCACAGCGCCGGCCTCGAGGTGATCCTTGATGTCGTCTACAACCATACGGCCGAAGGTAGCGAACTTGGGCCAACTCTTGCGTTCCGCGGCATCGGTAATGACGATTACTACCGCCTGAAGGATCAAGGCCGTCGGTATACCGACTACACCGGCACCGGCAATACTTTTGATGTCTCGCACCCACACGTTCTGCAGCTGGTTATGGACTCACTTCGCTACTGGGTAACTGAGATGCATGTTGATGGCTTTCGCTTTGATTTGGCTTCAGCCCTCGCTCGGTCATTTCACGACGTTGACATGCTCGGAAACTTCATGACGACCATCCAGCAGGATCCGGTGCTTCGGCGCGTGAAGCTCATTGCCGAGCCATGGGATGTTGGTCCGGGTGGCTATCAAGTCGGCGAGTTCCCGCCGCTTTGGACCGAGTGGAACGGCAAGTACCGTGATTGCGTGCGCGACTATTGGCGTGGGGCAGCCGGCATCGGTGAACTGGGTTGGCGCCTAACCGGGTCAGCTGATCTGTACGCAAGCGAGGGGCGTCGCCCATTTGCCTCGATCAATTTCGTGACTGCTCATGACGGCTTCACTATGCGCGATCTCGTCTCCTACGACCATAAACACAATGAGGCAAATCTCGAAGGGAACCGAGATGGCACCGATGACAATCGGTCGATGAATTTCGGGGTCGAAGGTGAGACCGACGACGAAACGGTAAATGATCTTCGGCAACGCCAAATACGAAACCTGATGGCCACTTTGCTGTTGTCGACTGGCGTGCCAATGTTGACTGCCGGTGATGAGTTCGGCCGCACGCAGTCAGGCAATAACAATGCCTACTGCCAAGACAATGAGATTTCTTGGCTCGATTGGGATTGGGAGCCATGGCAGCAGGACTTACACACATTCACCAAGTCTTTAGTTCGATTGCGACATGACCATCCAGCTTTCCGGCAGCGCTACTTCTTCGATGGCCGCCCCATTCACGAAGGCGGGCCAAAGGATTTGGCCTGGATTTCGCCGACCGGCTATGAGCTAACGGTCGAGGACTGGAACTCGACCACCGCTCGAGCCCTAGGGATGTTTATCGCTGGGGTTGACGGTGGCAGCTCATTCTTGGTACTGATGCACGCCGGCAACGAGGATATCCCGTTCGCCTTGCCCGGCGCGCCTTACGGCACGAAGTACCACCGGGTGATCGACACGGTAATGGCGTCCGCGAAATCGACGAACCCGGCAACGGCGGGCAGTGAAATCAAATTGGTGGCCCACAGCATGCTCGTCTTCGAAGTAGTGGGCTAACTCCCCAAGTGCGGGCTCTCGGGATCATCTGGGCCGACCGAAATACCTTGAGCTAGCACCTGGAGGCCGAGCTCCTCCGGAGAAGCCAAACCGATATGTGCCGGCAAAATCCGCACGGTGTACCCAAATGGACCGTTTTGATCCAAGGTCATGGTGATCTGATACTGCCAGCGGTTGCCCTCATATTGCTCAACCGGAGCAAGTACCGCATGCCCCGGCCGCAAGATTCGATCATCGGCGTCGACTCGACCATAGACAACTTGCACAACGACATCATCGGTGCGCAGATCCGCCAAGGATACGTAGGCGCGAACGGTGATAGGGGTGCCGAGCAGTACCGCGTCACCAACTCCATGCGACTCGACATGCTCAACTCGAAGCTGGGGCCAAATATCTCGGACATGGGATTTCCATGCTGAAACATCGGTAGCGAGGGCGTAGTCGTCAATTTTCATGGCCCGGGCCGAAAGCGCCGCCGGGGCGTAAAGACGCAGGACATATTCGCGCACCATTCGGCTGGCCAGCACTTTCGGCCCCAAGGTACCCAGCGTATGACGCACCATGGAAATCCATGTCCGGGGAATTCCATGGTCGTCGCGATCATAAAAAGTCGAAGCGACCGATTGCTCAATTAGGTCATAAAGTGCCGCGGCTTCAATATCATCACGGCGATTAGCATCATCGATCCCGTCGGCAGTCGGAATAGCCCAACCATTTTGGCCGTCGAACCATTCATCCCACCAGCCATCGAGGATCGAAAGATTAAGGGCGCCGTTAAGGGCCGCCTTCATTCCGGAGGTGCCACTCGCCTCAAGGGGCCTAATTGGGTTGTTTAGCCAGACATCGCACCCGGGATACAGCAAGGTAGCCATACCGATGTCGTAGTCGGGCAGGAAGACAATGCGGTGACGCACATCGGCTTCGTCCGCGAATTTCACCAATTGCTGGATCAATTTCTTGCCGCCGTCATCGGCCGGATGCGACTTACCGGCTATCACCAATTGGATTGGGCGGTCCGCATCCAGCAGCAAGGTTCGCAACCTCTCAGGATCGCGAAGCATCAGCGTCAAACGCTTATAGGACGGCACCCGGCGCGCAAACCCAATCGTCAGCACATCTGGATCGAGCACGCCATCAATCCAATTCAATTCCAGATCACTGGCACCGCGACCCAGCCAGGATATCCGCAATCTTTCGCGGGCCATCGAGATGAGTTGCTCCCGCAAGGTCCGCTTTATTGCCCACAAGTGCTCGTCATTTGTTTTGGCGATTACTTCCCAGGCGACAGCTTCATCGGCTTGGTCCAAGCCGACCGAGCCAGCCGCTAGCTCCAGAATCTCGCGGGCCACCCAGGTAGGTGCATGCACACCGTTGGTGATGGATGTGATGGGGACGTCATCACCATCAAATCCTGGCCATAACCCGGAAAACATCTCGCGGGAGACCTGACCGTGCAGCAAACTCACCCCATTCGCACGCTGCCCGAGGCGTAGCCCCATGACCGCCATGTTGAAGACAGACGGATCGCCCCCAGGAAAAGTCTCGGCCCCTAGTGCCAATATGCGATCAACGGGTAGACCCGGCTCGCCGTTCTCCCCGCCCAGATACTGCGCGACTAGATCCCGCGGAAACCTGTCAATGCCCGCGGGCACTGGAGTGTGCGTGGTAAATACCGTACCCGCGCGCACGACCTCAAGTGCTTGGTCAAAGCCAAGATTGGATCCTGCTGCCAGCAATTCGCGAATCCGCTCAAAGCCCAAGAATCCCGCATGGCCTTCATTGGTGTGAAACACCTCAGGCGCGACGCGGCCGGTGATTCGGCAGTATGCCCGAAGGGCACGGACACCGCCGATACCGAGCAGCATTTCCTGCTGCAGTCGGTGCTCACCACCACCACCGTAAAGGCGGTCGGTAACCTCGCGCTCCGCCTGACCGTTTTCTTCTACATCGGAATCAAGCATGAGCAGCGGCACCCGGCCAACCTGCGCTATCCAGATCCGTGCCCAAATTTTTCGGCCGCCAGGCAGACCGACGCTGACTTTGGTGGAGGAGCCATCTGCTTCCCGTAAAAGTGAAACCGGGCTGCCGTCTGGATCACAAACCGGGTATTGCTCCTGCTGCCAGCCATCAATAGACAGGGATTGCCGAAAGTAGCCCGCCCGATAAAAAAGGCCAAGCGCAATGAGCGGTACTCCGAGGTCACTCGCTGCCTTCAGGTGATCGCCGGCCAAAATACCCAGGCCCCCGGAATATTGCGGGAGCGCTGAAGTAATGCCGTACTCCGGTGAAAAGTAGGCAATGCCCGCGGGCGCGTCGGCACCGAGGGTCTGAAACCAGCGGTCCGCGGTCAAGTAGTGGGTTAGATCATCAGCCCGTTCGCGCACCCAGCCCACAAAACCCTGGTCTGCGTCTAACTCGGACAACCGCTCGGCCGACACCTCACCAAGTAGCCGAACCGGGTCGTGGCCGCAGGCAGCCCAAAGGTCGGCATCGATGGCGGCAAATAGGTCGCGAGTCGCCGCGCTCCAAGACCAGCGCAGGTTGTGCGCCAGTGGCTCAAGGGGGGCCAGTGACCCTGGCAGAACAGCACGAACACTAAACCGACGAATGGCTTTCATGGCGCCCAACTTAGTAGGTCTACAAACGCTTACATCCCTAGCCCTACCTAGGCCATCCGGGGTGCGAATGAAGGGTGAAAATTGCGTGAAATGACGTACCTGGTGCTGTCGGTGCAGGGTTCGCCAAGCCGAACCTTTTGTAAAGGCTGGGGGTAGCCCCCTAAATCTTGAACCACAACGATTCCTTTCTTGCGCTCACCCCGGGTCCGTGTTCCTATGGCCTAGCACAAATCGGCAGCCCCAAATGAGGAGAGTGCTATGCCAAATTCGAATATTGCGGTCCCTGTTAGTTCGGTTGCGTGTGATCGGTTGGTTCTTGGTGTTGGTTGGGTGCGGCCCGCAGCGGGCAGTATCGGCGGCACCCTAAACCCCTTGACGGCCACTGGTTGGGTGAATGCGTGCTACGGGTGCTTTGAGGGTAGTGAAGAGTAACGCCGTTCCCTACCGCTAGATGAGGTGTTTAACCACCGTTGTTTTTTTGCAGTGCCGACCCCAGACCACCCTTGGCTTGGGGTCGGTTGTCGTCGGGCGGTGGGCCCGGCGCCCAAAGTTGACCGAAAAGGCCGGGATTGCCGCGATGGCAACAGCTACATCTTTATGCACGGGTACTCTTAACCCACTATGGCTGCTGCGTCGAAAGACCCGAGCGCACTTTTGGACGTACCACCGCTGTTGACCGGACGTTTGGCCATCACTGATGTCAACCCGTCTGTGCTCAGCGGTCGCCGCCCGGCGGCGGCCGTGGTTGACGAGGCCGTACGGGTTCGCGCTACCTGCTTTCGCGAGGGCCCTGGTGCACTCAAGATCGCAGCGGTACTCCACCGACCGGACGGCACCTGTCACTCACGAGTTGACTTGCAGCCAAGTGGCCCAAACGCTTGGGCCGGAATCGTCCGGCCTACCGACGTAGGTCAATGGACTTTCTCCATCGAGGCGTGGAGTGATCCTTGGCAGACTTGGTTGCACCGGGCAGAAGTCAAGATTCCAGCTGGCATCGATGCCGAACTTGAGCTCAGCGAGGGTGCTTTGCTTTTGGAAGGAGCGATTACTCCTAAGCATCCAGCACGGGCCGACCTTCAGTCGGCACTGACCACGATGCGAACCGGCTCGCTGCCGCCGCCAGTACGACTCGCCGCCGCGATGGATCCGCGAGTGGCTTTGGCGCTTTCGAATTCCCCCCTTCGTGAACACCTGACCACAAGCGGCCCTTGGCCCCTTGCTGTACAACGGCGAAGGGCTCTGGTTGGTGCGTGGTACGAATTTTTCCCGCGCAGCGAAGGCGCGACCCTGGACCCACCGAAATCTGGCACATTCATCACTGCTGCGGATCGGCTGCCCGCCATTGCGGAAATGGGATTCGACGTTATCTACCTACCACCGGTGCACCCCATCGGTTTAAGCAACCGCAAGGGACAAAATGGCGATCTGGTCGCAAGCGCGAACGACCCTGGATCCCCGTGGGCCGTTGGCTCGCCAGCAGGGGGGCATGATGCGGTACACCCCGACCTTGGCACCTTGAAAGATTTTGACGCTTTCGTCTCGTCAACTAATGCCCTTGGCATGGAAATCGCCCTCGATCTAGCATTGCAGGCATCACCTGATCACCCTTGGGTCACAGAGCACCCCGAGTGGTTCACGGCCCGAGCCGATGGGTCCATCGCATACGCGGAGAATCCACCGAAGAAGTACCAAGATATCTACCCGTTGAATTTCGATAATGACCCGGAAGGTATCTACGCGGAGATCGAGCGGGTCGTACGCTTTTGGGTTTCCCACGGTGTACACATCTTTCGCGTCGATAATCCACACACCAAGCCCATCTGGCTCTGGGATCGACTCATTACCGCAATCAACGACGATCACCCGGATGTCATCTTCTTAGCCGAAGCATTCACTAATCAAGCGATGATGCAGGCACTCGCTGAAGTCGGGTTCCAACAAAGTTACACCTATTTCACTTGGCGCACGGGTAAGCAGGAGCTCGAGGAGTACGGCAATGAACTTGCCGGCCCGGCTGCGGCTTATATGCGCCCGAACTTCTTCACCAATACCCCAGACATTCTGCATGCGTACTTACAGCACGGCGGTCCGGGCGCATTCGCAATCCGCGCGGTGCTTGCGGCGACTCTTGCGCCCAGTTACGGCATCTACAGCGGCTTTGAAATTTACGAGCATGTGGCACTTCGCCCGGGCGTCGAGGAGTACCTAGACGCCGAGAAATTTCAGTATCGACCGCGCGACTGGGCGGCGGCCAAAAGGCAGGGCCGGAGCCTGGCTCCCCTTTTGACACTTATCAATGGCGTGCGGCGTGAGCACAGGGCGCTTCAGGATCTGCGGTCGCTCCACTTCCACCACTGCGATAACCCAAATATCATCGCGTTTTCAAAGCAGGATGGCGATGACACCATCTTGGTGGTTTGCACACTTGACCCGCACCATGTGCAAGAGGGCACTGTCTGGTGGGATCTAATGGCTATCGGGGTAGATCCCCAATCCCTCTTCATCGCGCACGACCTGCTGTCCGACACAAGTTGGACTTGGGGCCAAACCTCTTACGTACGACTTACTCCTTGGGAGCAAGTCGCGCACATAGTCCACGTGCAGCAAGAATGACTAAGCCCGCGGCGGCACCGGCTGCACTGGCAGACCTCGACCGACTTGTTGATGGATGGCATGAGAATCCACACGAAATTTTAGGGCCCCACCAGTATCGCGGTGCCGTCACTGTGCGGGTCTTGCGCCCGATGGCGGACTCCGTGACCGTGGTAACCGAGCACGGAGCCATTCAACTCGATCACGAGTTCCGCGGTATTTGGTGCGGGGTTATACCTGTGCAGCAGGTGCCTAACTACTCGATAGAAGTGCAGTACGGAGCTGATTTAGTACCGGCCGATGATCCGTACCGCTTTCTGCCAACACTTGGTGAGATCGACCTGCATCTAGTACACGAAGGTCGCCACGAGCAGCTTTGGGAAGTGCTCGGCGCGCACACCCACAGCTATCCGACTCCGAACGGTCTTGTAACAGGTGTCTCATTCGCCGTTTGGGCGCCTAATGCTCGCGGGATCCGAGTGGCGGGCGACTTCAACTACTGGGACGGCATCGCTCATCCCATGCGCAGCCTTGGTGCTTCTGGGATTTGGGAGTTATTCGTCCCAAATATTGCTGACGCAACCAGATACAAATTCCAAATCCTCGGACGCGATGGAATCTGGCGACAAAAAGCCGACCCATTCGCCTTCGCCACCGAGATCCCGCCCGCCACCGCATCGGTAGTTTTCACCTCAAGTCACCTTTGGCAAGATTCAGCATGGCTTGCGAAGCGCGCGAATACCGATGCACTCGCGGCGCCAATGAGTATCTATGAAGTCCACCTAGGCTCCTGGCGCGCCGGGCTTGGCTACCGCCAACTGGCCGACGAGCTAGTCGACTATCTAGGTGAAACCGGGTTCACCCACGTTGAGTTTCTCCCTGTCGCCGAGCATCCGTACGGGCCATCCTGGGGCTACCAAGTTACTTCGTATTTCGCTCCCACCTCACGCTTTGGCTCCCCAGATGACCTCCGATACCTAATTGACCGGCTGCACCAGGCCGGGGTCGGGGTATTGGTTGACTGGGTGCCCGCGCACTTCCCCAAGGACGACTGGGCACTTGCCCGCTTTGATGGCACGGCTCTCTACGAACATGCTGACCCCCGCCGTGGCGAGCATCCCGATTGGGGCACGTACGTCTTTGATTACGGCCGGCCTGAAGTCCGAAACTTCCTGGTTGCCAATGCCCTCTACTGGCTTGAGGAGTTTCATGTTGACGGATTACGCGTTGACGCTGTCGCTTCAATGCTGTACCTCGATTATTCGAGGGGGCCCGGCGAGTGGGACCCGAATCAATACGGTGGCCGGGAGAATCTCGACGCCGTTGCCCTATTACAAGAGGTAAATGCCACCGTCTACAAGCGGGTTCCCGGCGTGGTGATGATCGCCGAGGAATCCACCGCTTGGCCAGGGGTCACCAAACCCACTGACGTTGGCGGGTTGGGCTTTGGGCTCAAATGGAATATGGGCTGGATGCACGACTCTTTGGACTACATCAAGCGCGAGCCAATTCACCGCCAGTACCACCACAATGAGTTGACGTTCGCGATGGTCTATGCCTATAGCGAGCATTTTGTGCTGCCTATTTCCCATGATGAAGTTGTTCATGGCAAGAGTTCCCTCATTGGGCGGATGCCCGGTGATCGTTGGCAGCAGCTGGCGAATCTGCGGGCATTCTTGGCCTTCATGTGGGCACACCCCGGAAAGAAACTACTTTTCATGGGTTCGGAGTTTGCCCAGTCCGGCGAATGGGCAAGTCAGCGCAGCCTGGACTGGTCCGTCTTGCAATTTGCTGAACATGCCGGTGCTTTGCGCACGGTCTGCGACCTCAATAGCGTGTATCGCGCCACCCCAGCCCTTTGGCAGCGTGATGACGACCCCGGCGGCTTTGAGTGGATTGACGCTGGTGACGCGGCGGGCAATATCTTCACGTGGCTGCGCTGGGATAACGCCGGCCGCCCCCTTGCCTGCGCCGTCAACTTCTCCCCAACCCCGCACGAGGGCTATCGCATCGGTTTGCCACTACTTGGCAGGTGGACCGAAATACTCAATACCGATGCCGATGTTTATGGTGGCAGCGGGGTTGGCAATCTTGGTGGGGTAACCGCAGACTCAGTGCCTTGGCAGGGCAGGCCGGCATCGGCCCAGGTCGTACTCCCGCCGCTGGCAGCTATCTACCTGCGCTTTGACCCAAACCCCTAGCCCAACCCAAACCCCGCCCAGTGGGGTTAGAACAGGGCATTGGCCAATGCCGTGCGAGCGCCTGCGACCGAGGGGTCATCACCCGCAAGGATGAACAACTCAAGTAACCGTGCACGCACCAACTCCCGATCCGGGCCTGCCGTCACTCGCACACATGCAATTAGTCGATCAAAGGCGGGCGACCAGCGCCCGGCCAACGCATCAAAGTCCGCAGTTGCGCATTGCACTCGCACATCGCCTGCAGCATCAACCTGCTCGGCAATGGCCCGAAGCGCCCCCTCGTCTTCACCTTCGGTGCGCCGATAAAGACCAACCATGGCTAACCCGGCCTGCGCGTCAGGGTCGGCCGCGTTGGTATCGAGGATCAACCGATAAGCCGATTCAGCTGCATCCCAATTGCCGGCTTCTATCGCAGCAAATGCTGCGTCGAAACGAGGATCAGTTTCCGGCTCGTGCGGCATCTCATTGTCAGGCGTCAGCTCCGCTGGCTGCTGGTCGTCGTCGGTCAAAGTTCCGGTTACTCCCTGCTCCGCCGCTACTTTCAGTAACTCATCAAGTATCTGCCGGATTTGGGCCTCTGGGTAGGCGCCTTGAAATAGCGGAACCGGTTGGCCCTTTATAACCGCAAAAACCGCCGGGATGGACTGCACCTGGAAAGCCGCGGCAACCCGTTGCTCGGCATCGACGTCGACTTTGGCAAGTATCCACCGACCGGCGTATTCGGCCGCCAACTTCTCCAAGACCGGAGACAACTGCTTGCAGGGCCCGCACCAGTCAGCCCAGAGGTCAAGTACCACGGGCACCGTCAAGGACCGGTCAATGACCGCGGATTGAAAGGTAGCTTCGGTGACGTTGATCACCACCCCGGCCGGGGCCCCCGCGACCGCGGCTGCTGCCTTTTGCTGGTTTTGCCGCGCGGTAGCAAGTGCCCCGAGGTCAATCGCCCCGCGCCCGGAAAATGGAGTTGATGTCACGCCCCTATCTTCTACCATGGGCCCCCCAACACAATCCAATACCCGGCGAGGACACTTAGCGGATGCATATTTCAGCCAAGGCCGACTATGGGATGCGCGCCCTGTTGGTTCTCGCCGCGGCCTATGCCGATGAGCCGACCCGATTGGTTAAGGGTGAAAATATCGCCGTCGCGCAGGGGATCCCGGTGAAATTCCTTGAGGGTATCCTGCGGCAATTACGACAGTCTGCGATTGTCGCCAGCCAGCGCGGGGCCGAAGGCGGCTACCGCCTAGATCGCGATCCCGCTGAGGTCACCATTGCCGATGTCGTCCGGGCACTTGATGGCCCCCTAGCCGCAGTTCGCGGGCAACGTCCCGAGGATGTTAATTATGACGGGGCCGCCGAACACCTCCGCGAGGTCTGGATTGCCGTGCGTGCCTCAATGCGTCATATCTTGGAAAACATCACGTTGGCCGACGTTGCCGCCAACAAACTGCCCGCCGAAGTGACCGGTCTTCTGGCTGAGCCTGGCGCTTGGCAACGAAGAACTAACTAAGTTGCTCAGCCGCTTGATAGGCGTCCATAGACCCATCAAGCACGGCGGAACTGAGTGCATCAAGTTCAGCAGCACGCACCGAGAGTCTCGCCCGGGTCTCGCCAACAACTAATGCGCAGATCTCGTCGCTAATTCGACGAAGCCTCCGCTTGCGGTCCTGCCCGCTACCAATTAGCCATTCCCGATGCTCGTCCATCGCGGCGACTACCTCTTCGATTCCGGTACCGGTTGATGCAACTGTTTTCAGCACCGGCGGCGCCCAGCCATCATGCTGCCCAAGTGCGATCATGTGGCGGAGCTCGCGGACCGTGGTGTCGGCCCCATCACGATCGGCCTTATTGACAACGAAGATGTCACCGATTTCCAGAATTCCGGCTTTTGCAGCTTGAATACTGTCGCCCATACCAGGAGCAATTAGCACGATGGAAGTATCAGCGGTGGCTGCGATTTCGACTTCGGATTGACCGACACCCACAGTCTCGATTATTACCGCATCGAAATCCGCCGCATCAAGTACCCGAATTACTTGCGGGGTAGTCGCGGCTAGCCCACCGAGATGCCCGCGCGATGCCATAGACCTGATAAAAACACCATCATCGGTCGCATGCTGCTGCATCCGGATCCGATCCCCCAATAGGGCGCCACCAGAAAATGGTGATGATGGATCCACCGCGAGTACGGCGACGCGATTGCCGCGTGCCCGCAATGCCGTCACGAGAGCCGACGTAGTGGTGGACTTACCAACCCCGGGTGCCCCCGTGACGCCAATGACGTGAGCACGCCCGGTAAAACCCGATAGAGCGGCCATCGCCTCGCGGGCATCGGTTGCGCCGTCTTCAATCCGCGAGATCAACCGGGCTATATCGCGCTGCTGCCCGGCCCGTGCGCCGACGATCAGATCAAGGACACTCACCCGCTGATCATCTCGCAACTTCTTCAATCAGGCTTTAGGCACGCGCAGCAACAGCGCATCACCTTGGCCGCCACCGCCGCAGAGCGCCGCCGCACCGGTGCCACCACCGCGTCGCTGTAGTTCCAGTGCTAGGTGCAAGACAATTCGGGCACCGGACATACCGACCGGGTGTCCTACCGCAATCGCACCACCATTGACGTTGACCTTGTCGGCTGAAACTCCTAGTGCTTTACTCGACACCACCCCGACTGCAGCAAACGCCTCGTTGATTTCGAGCAGATCTAGATCGCTGACCGCAATGCCCTCACGCTGACAGGCCTTGATGATGGCGTTGGCCGGCTGCTCCTGAAGTGAGGCATCCGGGCCAGCCACCACCCCGTGGCTGCCGATTTCGGCGAGCCAGGTTAGACCGAGCTCATTGGCTTTCTTCTTGCTCATGACGACAACCGCGCAGGCGCCGTCGGAGATCTGCGATGCACTACCGGCGGTGATAGTGCCGTCCTTGCTGAATGCCGGACGCAGGGCAGCCAACGACTCGGCCGTAGTGTCGGCGCGCACACCTTCATCGGCACTGAAAATTATCGGGTCGCCTTTGCGCTGCTTGATTTGCACGGGCGTGATCTCGTCATCGAATATCCCTTTGATTTGTGCCGCCGCGGCTCGCTGGTGAGATGCGGCCGAAAAAGCATCCTGCTCCGCGCGAGTTAAGTCATAGCGCGAGTTGTGATTTTCGGTGCTCTCCCCCATTCCGCACTGATCAAATGCACAGGTGAGTGCGTCGTAGGCCATCGAATCGACCATGGTCCAATCGCCGTACTTGATGCCCTCACGCGACCCAAGCAGCAGGTGGGGTGCATTTGTCATTGACTCCATGCCACCGGCCACGATGCAGTCAAACTCACCGGCCCGGATCAACTGGTCGGCAAGGGCAATGGCGTCGATCCCCGAGAGGCAAACCTTGTTGATCAGCAACGATGGCACGTTCATGCTGATGCCGCCCTTGACCGCCGCTTGCCGCGCCGGCATTTGGCCCGCACCGGCTTGCAGCACCTGCCCCATGATCACGTAGTCGACCTGCTCCGGTGCCACCCCGGCCCGCTCCAGGGCGCCCTTGATTGCGAGGCCACCTAGATCGGTGCTGCTAAATGACTTTAAGGAGCCAAGTAGTCGACCAATAGGCGTCCGTGCCCCGGCCACGATTACTGAACCATTGTCAAGCGACATGCGGGCTCCTTAAACTCATCCGGGTAAGCGGTTTGACCTCGGGAATGCGACCATTGGACTATGCCGACACATTCTACGAATCCGACCGCCCCGACACATCCGGCCCCAGCAGAAGTGACACCGGCGGGTCTCCCGGGCGAAGCACTGCTCACCCAGGTAGACCACGTGGGCTTCGCGGTGCCCGATCTTGACGCGGCCAAGGAGTTTTATGCCAGGGTATTTGGCCTGCAAGTCGTGCACGAGGAGGTCAACGAGGCTCAGGGCGTGCGGGAGGCGATGCTTGGTGTCGGCGATAGCTGCATCCAATTACTCGCACCGCTGACCCCCGAATCAACCATTGCCAAATTCATCGACCGGTCCGGACCGGGGATCCAACAGGTGGCGTACCGGGTTACCGACGTGCGCGCTGTTGCCACCACCTTGCGTGCCCGCGGGGTCCGGGTGCTCTACGAGGAGCCCAAAATTGGCACCGCGGGCTCCCTCGTGAACTTCGTCCACCCCAAAGACTGCGGCGGGGTCCTGATCGAGCTCGTGCAACCCGCCAACGCAAAGACCTAGTTGGCCAATAGTCAGGGCCTTGACCCCCAATAGGTTGCTAATAGTGGGCTGGTGAGGCACCCGGAAGCGACCTCTGACATTCTTTCTCGATGCAATCCCTCATTGATGCCATAGCTCAAGGGGCACCCAGCGCTGACTTCGCGGCACTGCCGGTGCCGGATTCATATCGCGCCATCACCGTGCACAAGGACGAGGCCAACATGTTCGAGGGCCTGGCCTCCCGTGACAAAGACCCGCGCCTGTCCCTCCATCTCGATGACGTCCCCGTGCCTGACCTGGCGCCGGGTGAGGCGCTCATTGCCGTTATGGCCTCCAGCATCAACTACAACACGGTGTGGACCTCAATTTTCGAACCGGTCTCAACATTTGGCTTCCTTGAGCGGTACGGAAAGTTGAATCCGTATGCGAAGCGCCATGACCTGCCCTATCACATCATCGGCTCTGACGCGGCCGGCGTGGTGCTCCGCACCGGGCCCGGAGTGCACCTTTGGCAAGCCGGCGACGAGGTCGTTGCCCACTGCCTAAGTGTCGAACTGGAATCCCCACTCGGTCACAACGACACCATGCTGGATCCCGAGCAGCGCATCTGGGGCTTTGAAACAAACTTTGGCGGCCTAGCCGAACTGGCTATCGTCAAATCGAATCAACTGCTGCCAAAACCCGCGCACCTGACCTGGGAGGAAGCCGCAGCCCCCGGGCTCGTCAACTCCACCGCTTATCGCCAACTGGTTTCACGTAACGGGGCTGGCATGAAGCAGGGCGATGTAGTTCTCATCTGGGGCGCATCCGGAGGGCTTGGCTCATACGCCACGCAATACGCGCTAAACGGCGGGGCGACTCCGGTTTGCGTGGTATCCAGCCCGCAGAAAGCACAAATCTGCCGGGACCTAGGTGCGGACTTGATAATCGATCGCTCGGCTGAGGATTATCGCTTCTGGAAGGACGAAAACACCCAAGACCCAAAGGAGTGGCAACGCCTAGGCAAAAGGATTCGTGAGCTAACCGGTGGCGACGACGTCGATATCGTCTTTGAGCATCCCGGCCGTGAAACCTTCGGCGCCAGTGTCTATGTGGCTCGAAAAGGCGGCACTATCGTGACCTGCGCGTCTACCTCGGGATATATGCATGAATACGACAACCGCTATTTGTGGATGAACCTTAAGCGAATTATCGGTAGCCACTTCGCTAATTACCGTGAGGCTTACGAAGCCAATCGGATGGTCGCCCGCGGAATGATCCACCCCACACTTTCGAAGACATTTAGTCTCGAAGATGCCGGTGCGGCCGCATATGAAGTTCATCGCAACCTTCACCAGGGCAAGGTCGGCGTACTTTGTCTGGCACCGCAGGCAGGACTTGGAGTCAGTGACCCCGAACTTCGGGCCAAGCACCTCGCCAAGATCAATCGCTTTAGTGGATCCAACTGAAGAACGCTTAACATCAGCACATGAGCACCGCCGTGACTCCTGCCATGCCGTGGCAGGTGCGCCGAGCCGGCTCGCCTTTGGGCTATCTCCCTGGGCTTGATGGCATTCGCGCCCTAGCTGTCATCGGTGTGCTGCTTTATCACGGTGATGTCGGCGGGCTGCGAGGTGGATTTCTCGGGGTCGACGTCTTCTTCGTTCTCAGCGGGTTCCTCATTACGTCAATCATCCTTGAGGAGTTCAACAAGTGCGGGCGCATTGACTTTAAACAGTTCTATCTAGGACGTGCTCGGCGCCTCCTGCCAGCGTTGGTTCTGATGTTGATTGTCGTCGGAATAGCCACTGCTATCTTCTACCGCGATGCAGCCCACCAATTCGCCAGTGATGCACTTGCCTCAATCTTCTACGTAAACAACTGGTGGTACATCTTCGCTGACCAGTCATACTTTGCGTTCACCGGCCGACCCCCATTCCTAAAGCACCTGTGGTCACTTTCAGTCGAAGAGCAGTTCTATTTGATTTGGCCGGCAATCGCCTACCTATGCGTACGAAAGTTCGGCCGCCGCGGAGTAGCCATACTCGCCGCAGTCGTTGCACTGCTGTCAACCGCGTGGATGCTCTACCTCACTATCGCAAATGGTTACCCCGATGTCGCGGATCCCAGCCGCGCCTACTTCGGCACCGATTCACATATCTCAGGACTACTTGTCGGAGCGCTGCTAGCCACCTTCTGGCGCCCCGCGCGCATGACCGCGGTCATGCCGAAAAGCGCTCGGATCCTCGGCACCACGATTGGCGTCCTGGCCTTCGCGGCCATCATCTGGGTATTTGTCGCGGCCGGCGAGTTCAGTCCGTGGCTTTATCGGGGTGGCTTTTTTGGGATAGCCATTGTCACGGCGGTTCTCATTGCCAGTTCAACCCATCCGGGGTTGCCACTTGGTCGCTGGGTTGGCTCACAGCCATGGCGTTATATCGGGCAGCGCTCCTACGGTCTTTATCTTTGGCATTGGCCGATCTTCATGGTCACCCGACCCATGCTAGATGTCGCGCTCGATGGTCCCGCCCTGCTGGCCCTGAGGTTGGCATTGACATTTGCGATTGCTGAGGCCAGCTTTAGATTCATCGAGCTACCCATTCGCCGTGGGGTAATCGATCGATGGGTGCACTCTTGGCGAGAATCCACCGGACCTGATCGACAACGCCTGACTCGAATCGGCGTGCGGGTGGCCGTGTGGTCAAGCGTTGGCGTCGTGGCCCTTGGTGCCGCTTTGGCAACTGCCGAAGTCGCGGTCGCCCCCGATGTTGTGGCCGCCATCGAGGACGGGCAGCCTGGCACCACCGAGGTCACCTTTGACGACACCCCGATTCCGGATGGCAGCGCAATTCCGGCTCCCAGCACGCCTTCGTCTCCAACGCCAACCCCTGATCTTGGCCCGGCCAGCGCCATCGGCGATTCCGTGCTGCTCGGCGCCCGAAGCGCGGTCAAGGAAGCGATACCGGGAATCCGGGTCGACGCATCGGTAGCTCGGATGCCCGGTGCATTTATCGGCGATATTCGGGCGCTAGTCGCGGCGGAGAAACTCGCTCCGGTTGTCGTAATCCACCCCGGCACCAATGGCGTACTAACCGAGAAGATGTTGCGAAATATGCTCGATCAACTCACCGGGTATTCCCGGGTCGTCGTGGTGAATGCAGATGTCCCAAGGGTTTGGCGCGACCCGAATAACGAGGTTGTCGCCCAGGTCGTACCTGACTACCCAAATGCCGTCATCGCCGATTGGTTTACGGCAAGTACCGGTAAGCGCGACTACTTCGTCTCTGATGGGGTACACCTAACGGCGAAGGGGGCCGCAGCGTACGCCAAGGTCATTAAGGAAGCGACCGGTCTATAGAGAACCACGATCATTGGGATACCCAGTTTGCGTCAACTAGTTTTTTGGGGTTGGTGGTGGGTCGGCGGCTACGTATTTTGGCGGACGAGCATTGTCATCATGTGACTGTGCGTTGTAACAATCGGGATTTTTTATTGCACCGCAGCCAGTGCCGTGATGTGCTACTCGGGGCGGTTTTTCGGGCTAAGGCCAGGTATCACTTTCACGTGTATGGGGTGTGCGTGATGAGTAATCATGTTCACTATCTGATCGCCCCGAAAGTCGCCTCGGAGTTACCGAAAATCATGCAGGCGATCAATTGGTATTCGGCGATGTGTATGAACCGGATCCTTAAACGTAAGGGCCACTTCTGGGAAGCCC
>CAJBZP010000093.1 GCA_903960135.1 uncultured Actinomycetes bacterium
CAATCTCATTCGCGAGCAGGGCGCAATACTGGCCTCTTGCCCCGAAGACGTTCTCGAAGTGCTCGGCCCGCTATCGGTGAGCACCCCTCGCAGTAGAACTGATAGCCAATTGTGGTCCATTCCGCATCTGCCCACCGATGACCTATCAGCACGGGAGAAGCGGGTACTGGACGCATTTCCTAGCCGCGGAGAGGCAACACTTAACCAGTTGGTCGTCGATGCGGGATTGGGCCCAATGGATGTCGCGGCGGCCCTGGGAATCTTGACGGCCGGGGGGTTTGTGCAGGCGAGTGGCTCGAAATGGACTCGCGCTGGGCGCGCCTGAGGCAGCAAACCACCTACTGTTGTCACGATGGTGTTATGACGGTTAATCGTGAAACCGCGATGGACTTCGATGGTGCCTACGCGAGGTTCGCCAGCCATTTGCAAGATGAACGTGGTCGAAGCCCGCACACGGTGCGCGCGTATCTAGCCGACTTAAGGGATCTGTTCAATTTCGCAACGGCAAAGGGCGCTGTTGGGCCCAGCGACCTCACATTGCCGCTGCTTCGATCGTGGTTGGCGACCTTGCACGCGGCCGGCCAATCCAGAGCGACCATCGCCAGAAAGGCGGCATCGGCGCGGGCGTTCACGGCTTGGGCCCTGCGGCGTGGGTATGCGCAAGCCGATCCGGGGGTCCGCCTGGCGAGTCCGCAAATCCCCCGGACATTGCCAACCGTCCTTGATGTTGGTCAAGCAGCAGCGGTGATGGATCATGCAGGTGTTGCGAGTGACGACGGTGATCCAATTGCCATCCGTGATCGGGGCGTCGTCGAACTGCTCTACGCGACCGGGATCCGAGTGTCGGAGTTGTGCGGTATCGATCTTGCCGACCTGGACTTGGGTCGGCGCACGGTCCGGGTAATCGGTAAAGGGGATAAGGAGCGGGTGGTGCCATTTGGCGTGCCGGCCGCCCTGGCCGTACGCGCATGGCTTGAGGTGCGCGATCAGGTAGCTAAGCCAATTAGTGGGGGCGCACTTTTCGTGGGTGCTCGCGGCGGGCGCCTTGATCAACGGGCGGTCCGCACCACCGTGGGGCGCTTGACGGTGGCGGCGGGTGGGCCACGGCTGGCACCGCACGGACTTCGGCACACGGCCGCGACCCATGTGCTGGAGGGCGGTGCGGATCTGCGCGCTGTGCAGGAGTTATTGGGGCACGCCACCATGGCGACAACCCAGCGCTATACCCATGTGTCGGTTGAGCGGCTTCGGAAGACTTTCGTGCAGGCGCACCCGCGCGCCGAAGATGAATCGGTTTAAGGACCGGTTGGCGCTGGCCCAGCAGCAGCAGCGGATCTAGGTACTCACTACCTGATTTGAGGCCAAGGTGCAGGCAGCGGTCAGCGCAGTGGCCGCCGGTTGCGACCAGCCCGATGAGTTGCCCAACCCGCACCGTGTCACCAACTTCAACCAGGGCGCGTACTGGCTCGTAGGTTGATCGAAACCGCCCGTGCTCGATGGAGATGATGGGGCGACCCGCAATCGAGCCCACATATGCGATGGTGCCGGCGCCGATGGCCCGCACCGGTTGGCCAGGCGTGGTGGTTAGATCCACCCCGCGGTGACCGGCTGACCAGATCTGCTCGGGCCGGTCAAAACCGGCAATCACGTTAGGCGGGGTCACCGGCCAGACCCAGAACCCAAGGGCTAATGGCACCAACTGGAACAGCACGGCAATGCTCATATCGGCAGCGTGCTGGTGGGCGGCTGGCGCCGCCAGTTGCCCGGTCGAGCCGGTGGGGGCCTAGGCGCGGGCCTGTGGACAAACCGGTATCCACCGTCCCCTAGGATGGGGGCAAATACGCACGGCTTTTCCTTGGCGCTCTTCCCTAATGGCCAAGGCCGAAACGGCACGGTCCCACTTAGGTGGGAGCCGGATTCGGAAGCCGTCAGGGGCACCGGCCACCCGGCCGGAGCCAAGAACCGAAGCGCCGGGTACTCCGGCGCGCTGAAGGAGTGCTCTGCCATGGCTGTTGTGACCATGCGTCAACTGCTAGAAAGCGGTGTCCACTTCGGGCATCAGACCCGTCGCTGGAACCCGAAGATGAAGAGATTCATCTTCACCGAGCGCAACGGTATCTACATCATCGATATTCAACAGTCGCTGGCCTATATCGACCGCGCCTATGAGTATGTCCGCGAAACGGTTGCCCACGGTGGCAGCATCATGTTCGTCGGCACCAAGAAGCAAGGTCAAGAGGCGATTGCCGAACAGGCCACCCGCGTTGGCATGCCTTATGTCAACCAGCGTTGGCTCGGTGGCATGCTCACCAACTTCAATACCGTTTCCATGCGTCTTCGCCGCATGAAGGAACTTGAATCGATCAACTTCGATGACGTAGCTGCGTCAGGCTTGACCAAGAAAGAACTACTCATGATGCGACGGGAGAAGGACAAGCTGGAAAAGACCCTTGGCGGCATCCGTGATATGACCAAAATCCCCAGTGCGGTTTGGATCATTGATACCAACAAGGAGCACATTGCCGTCGGTGAGGCGCATAAACTGGGCATTCCGGTGATTGCCGTTCTTGATACCAACTGTGATCCCGATGTGGTCGACTTTCCAATCCCGGGCAATGACGATGCCATTCGCTCAGTCGCGCTGCTGACACGCGTTATTGCCGACGCGGTAGCCGAGGGTCTAATGGCCCGCGCTGGTCGGGCCACCGCAGATGCTGCGAGCACTGAGGAGCCACTTGCTGAGTGGGAGCGCGAGCTGCTCGCCGGTACCAACGTTGACGAGGTTGTCGAGGTTGTCGCTGTTGCAGTGGACGCACCGGTCGCAGTCGTCGAAACCGAAGTTCAATAAGCGAAAGGGATCAAAGATCATCATGGCGAATATCACCGCCGCAGAGGTAAAGAAACTCCGCGACAGCACTGCTGCCGGAATGATGGAGTGCAAACGTGCTCTCGAGGAAGCCGATGGCGACTTTGACAAAGCGGTTGAAATTCTCCGGATTTCTGGTGCGGCTAAAGCCGCGAAGCGTGGGGCTGAGCGCACCGTGTCAAATGGCCTGGTGGCTGCCGATGGCAATGCGATGATCGAGTTGCTCTGCGAGACCGACTTTGTGGCCAAGAGTGCTGATTTCCAGGCGCTTTCGGACGCAATTGTTAAGACGGCCGCGGCTGGACAAATTGGCGATATTGCGGCTTTGGGCAATGCGAACCTTGCTGACGGACGAACCGTGAACGACGCGATAGCAGAGTTGGCTGGGGTAATTGGCGAGAAGATCGAGCTGGGCAAAGTCGTCGTGCTAACTCCACCCGTGGCGATGTATCTGCACCGGCGGGCTTCGGATCTGCCGCCACAGGTTGGTGTGCTCGTCGCCTACAGTGGCGATGAAGAGGCCGCGCGTGGTGCAGCCATGCAGGTAGCCGCAATGCGCCCGCAGTTCGTTACTCGCGACGAAGTACCCGCCGATGTCGTCGAAAATGAGCGCCGCATCGCGGAAGCCACCGCTAAGGAGGAGGGCAAGCCCGAGGCCGCCCTGTCCAAGATCGTCGAAGGTCGGGTAACCGGTTTCTACAAAGACACGGTCTTACTCGAGCAGCCAAGTGTCGTGGACAACAAGCGATCGGTGGCACAGGTTCTAGGTGATGCCAAGACGACTGTGACGGCATTTGCGCGCTTTGAGGCTGGCCAGTCCTAGGCTCGTACCAGTAAACGCAATCGGGCGGGAGGATCAAGTAGATGGCTCCAACAAGCAACCCGGGTGCGATTCAGCCATCCCTTGACGGCACCATCGACATTTGGCCCAGTGCACCTGGCGGTGGCTGGACTCGGGTGCTCTTGAAGCTTTCGGGCGAGGCTTTCGCGGGCGCAGGTGCTCTGGGCGTGGACCCTGACGTCGTCTCCTCAATCGCCCGGCAGATAGCAGATGTCGTGCGTGGTGGCACACAGGTCGCCGTGGTTATCGGCGGTGGCAACTATTTTCGTGGGGCGCAGTTGTCTGAGCGGGGGATGGATCGGGCCCGGGCGGACTACATGGGAATGCTTGGCACGGTGATGAATTGCCTGGCCTTGCAGGATTTCTGTGAGAAGCAAGGTGTCGAGACGCGCGTCCAGACTGCCATCGCGATGGGCCAAGTGGCAGAGCCGTATGTACCGCGTCGCGCAATCCGGCACCTCGAGAAGGGTCGCGTCGTAATATTCGGTGCTGGTCTTGGCCAGCCATATTTCTCCACCGACACCACAGCCGCCCAGCGAGCCCTTGAAGTTGGAGCTGAAGTGGTTTTAATGGCCAAAGGTGTTGACGGGGTCTACGACGATGACCCGCGCAAGAATCCCGATGCG
>CAJBZP010000094.1 GCA_903960135.1 uncultured Actinomycetes bacterium
CGGGTGCGCGGGTACTTTCGGTGGTCGCCCCCGGTGACCAGGATGCGGTTGTCAAGATCGGCATAATTTCGTCCATCGGCACCTTCGCACCGGTAGAGCGTGACGAGGTAAAAGTGCCGGCTGGCACCGTAATCAGCGTTGACATGTCCTCGGTCACCGGTGAGCAGCCGGTCACCTTGGAGCTAACCTCAGATCAGCCGATTGTCGCGGGCATGCGGCAATTTTTCAGTGGCAAGAAACAGCAGGAAGACACGTCATTTACCGCGGGTGCGCAGCCCTTCACCGGGCCGGCTGCGGTCAGCGGCCTACCCGTCAGAACTGCAACGGACGTGCGGCTAGCGATCACCGCGCCACTTGGTGCGGTCAGCGTTGATGTTGTCCTGTTGCCCTATCGCGGGCGCAAGCAAATTGCGGAGGCCACCGCGCCGCAGCGCATCGAGGTCCCGGCAGGTCAGGTGAAGTTCATCTTGCTACGACCGCCGGCCGGTATCGATTGGTACACCGCCGTCGTGACACCTACGGATGACTCCGCCCCGATCCTGCTAGCCCACCGGGTACGGGAGCGGTCCCGTTATGGCGACTTGATCACCGGCTATCCGTGGGCGCCACTTCGAACTGAAGTAACTGTGCCGGCTGCTGAGCAGGACGCCGGCGTCACGGTTCGTTGATCTGGTTTTTGCAACGTTGGTCCGGCGCGCCGCACCAAAACCGACCACCGACCGGGCTACGTTTTCGTCGTGGGCCGTCGCCGTTGTTCAAAGCCGTCATGTAATGGAGCGGCGTCCTCGACACTCACCTACGTGTACGCCGATTCAACCGCCGTACTCGGACCATTGGCAACCTACGCAGAGCCGCACTGCTACGACCTTTGCCAAATGCATAGTGAGCGTATGACGGCACCGATTGGTTGGGAGATCGTTCGGATCACCCCGGATCCCGATGCCCTCAAGCCGACCGCCGATGACCTTGAGGCGTTGGCGAATGCCGTCCGCGAAGCCGCGCGACCAAGGTATGAGCCCGGCGCGGAGCAAGCCCTGCCGGCCGGTTCGGTTGAAGTGGCCCGCCGCGGGCACTTACGGATGTTGACAAGTGTGGATCAAGCCCAAGTGCCAACCGATCAGTTATTTGATGAGTAAGTTATTTGCACAGTATTAACCTGCTGAGCGCCACTGGTCGAGGCAGTGAACTTGGGGCCGAGGGCTCCACTTAGATATTGGGTGCGCCTGAGTAGCCTTGGGGGCATGAGTAACCTTGGCTCACTGACCCAGTCTGCTGAAAATCTCGACGCGGTTATCAAGGCTTATGACGTCCGCGGCGTCTATCCCGAGCAACTTGACGAGAATCTCGCCCGCGCGGTGGGCGGCGCGTTTGTTCAAGTCATTGGCGCTGCGGTGCGCGATGGTGGACCGGGAGCCATTGCCGTGGGTCACGACATGCGGCCATCAGGGCCAGACCTAGTGGCTGCATTTGCTGAGGGGGTACTTGAGCAAGGCTGCGACGTCATCGAGATTGGCCTGGCCAGCACCGATGGCCTGTATTACGCATCAGGTGCCTTGGGAATCCCTGGCGCCATGTTCACGGCGAGCCACAACCCCGCGAAATACAACGGCATCAAACTCTGTCGCGCCGGTGCCGCCCCCGTTGGCCAAGACTCAGGCCTAAGGGATATTCGCCGGCTCGTCGAAAACCAGGTGCCCGCATTCGATGGGCCGATGGGGCAGTTGCGTCAGCAAGATGTGCTAGCCGACTACGCACTTTTCCTGCGCAAACTCGTTGACGTATCCGGGGTGCGCCCGCTGCGCGTGGTTGTTGATGCTGGTAACGGAATGGGCGGCTTTACCGTCCCGGCCGTTTTGGGGTCGGCGGCCGGGTTGCCGCCGCTGCCGCTGCGCATCGACGAATTGTTCTTTGAACTCGATGGTTCATTCCCCAATCACGAAGCCAATCCGATTGATCCAGCCAATCTTGTTGACCTGCAACGGCGAGTGCGCGAGGTAGGGGCTGATCTTGGGCTGGCCTTTGACGGTGACGCGGACCGGTGCTTCGTGGTTGACGAGCGCGGTGAGATCGTCAGCCCATCAACCCTGACCGCGTTGATAGCAGCCCGCGAACTAGCCAAGCACCCTGGTTCCAAGATCATTCACAACTTGATCACCTCCAAGGCCGTACCCGAAGTAGTTATCGAGTGCGGTGGCACACCGGTGCGCACTCGGGTGGGCCATTCCTTCATCAAGGCCACCATGGCCGAAACTAACGCCGTGTTCGGCGGTGAGCACTCGGGGCATTTTTACTTCCGGGATTTCTGGCGAGCCGACTCAGGGATGCTGGCCGCGCTCTACGCAATCGCGGCACTAGGTGAAACGCCTGATGGCACCTCGCTATCAAGCCTGCTCAAGTCCTATGACAGGTATGCGTGCAGTGGTGAGATCAATACCGAGGTGGCCGATCAGGTGGCGGCGACCATGGCCATTCGAGCAGCCTTTGCCAGCAATGCGGACGTGGAAATCGATGACCTTGACGGCCTGACTTTTACCGCACCTACTTGGTGGTTTAACGTTCGGCCCAGCAATACCGAGCCGCTATTGCGCCTCAATGTGGAAGCAGATGATCAAGTGGTGATGGAGCAGGTGCGCGATGATGTGCTGGCGATCATGCGCGGGGGAGCATCATGAAATCCGGGCCCTTGGGGTTGGACGCCGCCCTTTGGGAGGTGCTGGCCTGCCCCTGCCCGCAGCATGCACCGGTAACAGCCGATGAAGCAGGTGGCCAGATCGCATGTACCAAATGCGATGCCCGCTTCGCGGTGCTAGATGGCATCCCGATCATGTTGCTTGACCGGGCGGACGAGAGTTAAGCATGCTCGTTGTTCGCGGTGCAGTTAAAGACTATGACTGGGGTATCACCGACGGCTTGGCCCCATGGGCCGGTGAGCACGCCGGTGGCACGCAGGCCGAGCTGTGGTTCGGGGTGCACCCTGGGGGTCCGTCACCCCTTGTTGACGACGATGGCGACGAAACCGGCGAGGTATTAGCCGACCGCTTCGATATCGCCGCGATCCCGCTCTTGGTGAAACTACTTGCCGCCGCTCGCCCACTAAGTGTGCAGGTGCATCCAGACCTTTCGGTTGCCGCCGCGGGGTGGTTGGCCCAGCAAACCCCCGGGGCACCGCGGGTGCTGAGCGACCCTTTTGAGAAAACCGAAATGCTAGTTGCCCTTGAGCCATTTGAGGCATTTGCCGGTTGGCGCGACCGTGCGCAGGTGATGTCGATGCTGGCCGAAATACCTGACACCCAAGAGGCGGTAAGGCTACTGGCGGCCGATGATCTAGGTGGTGCGATTCGCGCCCTGCTGGCGATTGGCACGTTCGAACGGATTTCCCTACTCGCGGCCGCCGCGAGGGCAGCGGGCCTGTTGCCGGACGAGGTTGCGGCCTACCGAACTGTTACTGACTTTTACCCGGATGATCCAGGTGCTTTGGTCACCGTGCTGCTCGATTACGTAAGCCTTGGTGCCGGTGAAGCTATCTATGTGCCAGCGGGAGTTCCCCATAGCTATATCCGCGGCATCGGCCTCGAGGTGATGACATCAAGTGACAATGTAATTCGCCTAGGGCTAACCCATAAGCCGGTTTTCGCCGAGCAGGCGATTGCGGCCCTGCGCCCAGACCTTGACCCACAGCTAGTGCGATCGGTGCACGGCGACATCCTTTGGCCCGTTAACTCACCGTTCGTGGTGCGCATGCTCACCGAAGGCGAGGAGCGGATTCCGAGTGGTGCCTACCGGATCTTGCTGTTGATTACGGGCACCGCGCGCGTGGTGTCTGATGTTGCTGAGATAACGTTGCGCCTAGGAACTGCTGCTGTGCTGGCTGCTGATGACCCAGATGCTTATGTCGAAGCTGATGGCCTGGTCGCCATAATCCAATCCACCGAGCGTTAGGCGAAAACTGGTGAGTACCGAAGGTGGAAAGAAGGCGGTCATTGCCGCGCTGATGGCAAATATCGGAATTGCGATCAGCAAGTTCATTGCCTTCTTCTTTACCGGATCCTCGTCCATGCTCTCCGAAGCGATCCACTCGGTTGCCGACTCTAGTAACCAGGTGCTGCTGTTAATTGGTAATAAGCGGTCACTCAAGCCCGCCGATGAGAAGCATCCGTTCGGGTATGGACGCCGCAGATTCGTCTACGGATTCGTTGTAGCGGTGGTGCTGTTCCTGGTCGGCGGACTTTTCTCACTTTATGAGGGCCTGCACAAGTGGCAGCACCCGGAGGCGCTGAGTGACTGGTGGATCGCGGTTCTAGTCTTGGCCGTTGCGATCGTGCTCGAGACATTCTCATTCCGGACGGCACTTAGGGAGACGAATAAGTCGCGCGGTAATAAATCCTTAGCGCGATTCGTCAAGGATTCCAGGCAGCCGGAGTTACCGGTGATCTTGCTCGAAGATGCGGGCGCGCTCTGCGGCCTAGTTTTCGCCCTGATCGGGGTCGGGATGGCGGTCATCACCGGTGATGGCCGCTGGGATGCGGTTGGTGCCATGGCGGTAGGCACCTTGTTGGTCGTCATCGCGGTCTTCCTAGCCATGGAGATGGCCACGATGCTGGTTGGCGAAAGCGCACTCCCCGAAGAAGTAGAAGCTATTCGGGCAGCGCTGGAAGCGGCGCCGCTGATCGAACGGGTTATCCACCTGCGCACCATGCACGTTGGGCCAGATGAGCTACTGGTGGGCGCCAAGGTTGCCATCAGGGGGAGCGAAACAGCGGCGGGGATAGCCGCTGGCATCGATGGCGCTGAGCGGGCACTTCGGGCCGCGGTGCCGACCGCTCGATACATCTTCATTGAGCCCGACATGGATCGTGGGCCTTCTTAAGGCGCGTTGGATTTGCCTTATTCACTTGATCTGGCAGACTAGGGTGGTCGCCATGGTCCGGAGCCCTGGTTCCCGTCGCGGCCTTCCTTAATTGTAAATTGGTAATTAATTGGCGAACCAACGAAGCCTCGTGCCGTTCGCGCCGCTAACGCCTACGAGGAGTCTTAAATGTCCGTGTTGAAAACTGATGGCACCCCTGACTACCAGGTTGCCGACCTGTCCTTGGCCGAGTATGGCCGCGATGAGATTCGCCTAGCCGAGCATGAGATGCCCGGTCTGATGGCGATGCGTGCCGAATTTGGTGCGAGCAAGCCACTTAAGGGTGCCCGCATTACCGGCTCCTTGCATATGACGATCCAGACCGCAGTCCTAATAGAGACGCTGGTTGATCTGGGAGCCGATGTGCGGTGGGCCTCCTGCAATATCTTCTCCACCCAAGATCACGCCGCCGCCGCCGTAGTCGTAGGGCGCACCGGCACGGTGGCAAACCCAAGCGGGGTTCCCGTTTTCGCCTGGAAGGGCGAGAGCCTCCCCGAGTACTGGTGGTGCACCGAGCAGATCTTGATGTGGCCAGATGGCAAGGGCCCGAACATGATTCTCGACGATGGCGGCGACGCCACGATGCTCGTACATAAGGGCAAGGAGTTTGAGGCTGCCGGCCTCGTCCCGACCCCGGATGAGTCCACATCGGAGGAGTACGCGGTTGTCCTTGAGACCTTGCGTCGCTCGCTGACGGAGGACGCAACCCGCTGGACGAAGATCGCGGCGGGTATCAAGGGGGTCACCGAAGAAACCACGACGGGTGTGCATCGCCTTTACGAGATGTTGCGTGAAGGGTCGTTGGTGTTCCCGGCGATCAATGTCAACGACTCGGTGACCAAGAGCAAATTCGACAACAAGTACGGCTGCCGGCACTCACTCATCGACGGCATCAACCGCGCAACCGACACCATGATCGGTGGCAAGGTGGCGGTTGTCTGCGGTTTCGGCGACGTCGGTAAGGGCAGTGCCGATTCACTTCGCGGGCAAGGTGCGCGCGTGATCATCACCGAGATCGATCCGATCTGCGCGCTGCAGGCCGCTATGGATGGCTACCAAGTGGCCAAGCTCGACGATGTGCTAGATGTCGCTGACATCTTCATCACTGCGACCGGCTGCTATGACGTAATCACGGCAGAGCAGATGGGCAAGATGAAGCATCAGGCCATCGTCGGAAATATCGGCCACTTCGACAACGAGATTGACATTGCCGGCCTCGCTTCGACACCCGGCGTGGTTCGCAAGACGATCAAGCCGCAGGTTGATGAGTGGACTTTTGCTAATGGCAAGTCGATCATCATGTTGTCGGAAGGCCGCTTGCTGAACCTCGGCAACGCGACCGGCCATCCGTCATTCGTGATGAGTAATTCATTCACCAATCAGGTATTGGCCCAGATTGAATTGTTCACCAAGCTCGATCAGTATCCGCTCGGCGTTTACACCTTGCCGAAGGCACTTGATGAGAAGGTTGCGCGGTTGCACCTTGATGCGCTGGGTGTGCGCCTGACGGAATTAAGCAAGAAGCAGGCCGAGTACCTCGGGCTTGATGTTGCCGGCCCCTACAAGCCGGAGCACTACCGCTACTAATCGGCATTTACCTTCCCGAATAGTTCTGTCACCGGCACGTTAGCGTGGCGCCATGGTAGAGAACTCGCAGCCGGTGCACCAGCGGTGGGGCTTATGGGATGTAGTTATTACCTTGGGCGGCGCCCTGGTGCTAGCGGTCACGTCTGCCTTCGTGCTGGCTGCGCTTGCGGCGCCCCTTGCCTGGCAGATCCTGATCGGCGGAACCATGCCTTGGGTGGCGCTAGCCGGGTGGCCGCTGTACTGCACTTGGGTCAGGGGCAATGGGCCGCGCATTGACTTAAAGTTGCAGTTGACTTGGCCTGATGCCGGTTGGGGGGCGGTCGGTGGCGCCGCTGCCTTGCTCGTCGCTTTGGTCGCTTCGGCGATCACGGCGGCAATCTTCGGGGATTTCACCTCACTGGCCGGCGACCTCGCGGGGGAGCTGGCCGACTTGGGTAATGCCTGGCTGCTCCTTGCTTTTGGCCTGATGGTCGTGATCGGGGCTCCGATCGCCGAGGAGTTGGCATTTCGGGGGCTGTTTTATGCGGCGCTGCGCCGTCGCGGGGTCGGGCCGGTGCTTACCGTGGTCATTACGGCCGTGGCATTTGCCCTATTTCACCTCGAGCCGACCCGGATCGGGGTTCTTCTTGGTGTTGGCCTCGTCCTTGGGGTGGTGCGGTGGCGTACCGACTCATTAGGCGCCGCGATGGTGGCCCACGGGGTAGTCAACGCCCCGGCTGCCTTATTTATCACCCTAGGTTTGCCAGGGGTGACACCATAGGGTCATGAACACCCAACGCGGCGAGTCCTCGTCGGCCCGTGGTCGAGTCCTGGTGGTCGACGATGACCAAGCACTGTCGGAGATGCTGGGCATCGTATTGCGCGGCGAGGGTTTCGATCCGGTCTTTTGCGGCGATGGTGCCCAAGCACTAACGGTGTTTCGAACGACCAAGCCTGATGTCGTCCTGTTGGATTTGATGCTGCCCGGACGTGACGGTATAGATGTGTGTCGCGCGATTCGAGCTGAGTCCGGTGTTCCCATCGTGATGCTCACCGCACGGACCGACACCGTCGATGTGGTGGTGGGCTTGGAGTCCGGTGCCGATGACTACATCGTCAAGCCATTTAAGCCAAAGGAGTTGGTCGCACGCATTCGTGCGCGGATCCGCCGCAACGATGATTCGCCACCGGTTACCTTGAAAATTGGTGATCTGACCATCGATGTCGGCGGCCACCAAGTGACCCGTGAAGGGCAGGTGTTGTCGTTAACTCCGCTGGAGTTTGACCTACTCGTCTGCTTGGCCCGACGACCCGGGCAGGTATTTACCCGTGAGGTACTACTCCAGGAGGTATGGGGGTATCGGCACGCGGCCGACACGCGGTTGGTAAATGTCCACGTGCAGCGCTTGCGGGCCAAGATTGAGCACGATCCGGAAGATCCGACCATCGTCATCACGGTTAGAGGCGTCGGCTACAAGGCCGGCACGGTTTAGCCGGCCCGTTCGCCACCCGCGCGCGCCATCGGCCCAAAGCTATGAATCATCTCTTACTCAGGAGCCTTGACTTCCTCCTTGCCGGCCCGCGGTGGGCCTTGCGCATCTGGCGGCGGTCGTTGCTGCTTCGGGTTACCGCAACCACTTTGGTGCTATCGACCATCGTCATGGCGGCACTTGGATTCTCCTTGCTGTCGCGGGTCACTAGCGGTCTACTAGATGCCAAGGATCGGGCTTCGGTCGGCGAGGCCGCGGCCGGCCTGGTTGAAGCGCAGCGGGTGATGGACGCCGCCGACACCGGTGCGACGACACCCTCGGCAGCCCGCTTGGTGGATTCGGTGGTGACAACACTTGCGGCCCGGGCTGGATCACCGGGGACATTTGATGTGCTCCTGCTCTCGTCCGGGCAATTACCAGATGCGCCCGAGCGCGGTACGAACCTGGTTTCGGTGGCCAGCGTGCCCACCGAATTGCGCGCGGCGGTTACCGATTCGAAGAGGCAGTCTTGGACTTATACCGATATCAAGTCCCTTGACGGCGGGTCAACGCCGGGGCTGGTGGTAGGTGGCCCACTGGTTATCCCGACGGTTGGCGATTACGAGTTGTACTACCTGTTCCCGCTGACGCAGGAGCAGCAGACCTTGGATCTCGTGCGCGGTGCCGTCATCCTGACCGGGCTTTTGCTGATCGGCCTCCTAGCTTTAGTGGCCGGGCTCATCACCCGCCAAGTCGTAGTACCGGTTCGAGCTGCGGCGCGTACCGCCCTTCGCTTTTCCGATGGGTATTTATCCGAGCGGATGAAAGTCAAGGGTGAAGATGACCTCGCTCGTCTTGCGGGAGCTTTTAATGACATGGCAGCAAGCATTGCCCGGCAGATCAAGCAACTTGAAGGGCTGTCGCGTGTTCAACGTCGATTCGTCTCCGATGTTTCCCATGAGTTGCGCACACCGCTAACCACAATTCGAATGGCCGCCGATGTGATGTTCGAAGAGCGGGCATCCTTTGATGGGCCCACCGCTCGGGCAGCTGAGTTACTGCAGGCCCAATTGGACCGCTTCGAGTCCCTTTTGGTAGACCTCCTGGAAATCTCGCGTTTTGATGCCGGAGCGGCGGTACTCGAAGCCGACCCATTCGATCTTTATGCCTTGGTCGCACGAGTAATTGACGGTGCCACCCCCCTTGCTGAACGAAGCGGAGTGCCATTACGCCTGCACGCAAGGGATGAGCCACGCTTGATCTATGCCGACTCAAGGCGTATTGATCGGGTTATCCGAAACCTGGTGGGCAATGCCATCGAACACGGCAATGAGCGCGGTGTCGATGTGACCATCGGTTTTGGTGACGATGCGGCTGCCGTAACGGTGCGCGACTACGGAGTTGGCTTGCGGCCGGGGGAGTCCTCGTTGGTCTTCAATCGATTTTGGCGCGCGGACCCGGCGCGCGCTAGAACGACCGGTGGGTCGGGGTTGGGCTTGGCCATTGCACTTGAGGATGCGCGGCTGCATGGTGGCTGGCTCGAGGCTTGGGGCGAGCCGCGACTTGGTGCATGTTTTCGATTGACGTTGCCACTTTCGGTGCGCGGTAACTTTGCCGCATCTCCACTGGATCTTTTCCCCGAGGATTCGGCGCCAACACCGGTCAGGTCCGCCAAGAATGCCGAGGTGGGGTGATGCGCAGTCTCGCAGTGATCGCAGCGGGGGCGATTTTGCTAACCGGGTGCGGCGCCTTGCCGCCGTCACTGGTCGCGCAGGTGCCAACCACCGGTCCCATCCAGCAAGGTGCGCAGGTAAACCTAGACCCCAAAGATCAGTTCATCCGGGTCATCGCGCGCGGTCCCCGCGATGGTATGTCGCCAACCCAGGTCGTGCAGGGGTTCCTCGATGCATCCGCCTCGTTCGACGATGACCATGCGGTCGCTCGGGAGTACTTGACCGAGGTAGCGAACACTCGCTGGCTACCTAGTTTGCAGGTTTCGGTTTATGACGGTGCCGCGGTGGTAACTTCCAGCGGCAACTCGGTGACACTTACGGCGAATCAGGCCGGGCGCATTGACGAAATCGGCAGGTATGTAGTTTCGGCACCGGGTCAGGAACTCCGTGGTGACTTTTTGTTGGTTCGAGACGGTGCACAGTGGCGAATCGACCGACTCCCGCAGGGGCTAATGCTCTCGGCATCTGATGTTGACCGCGCTTATCGATCGCTGGCCGCCTACTTCTTCAACCCCAGCTTTTCGGCCTTGGTTCCGGACGCGCGCATGATCCCGGTGCTAGGGCCGGGCCAGGGCACCACTTTGGTGCGCTATCTACTTGACGGCCCAAGTGATTGGCTGGCGCCAGCGGTGCGTACCGGTTTCCCCGATGGGGTAGGGCTAAATATTGAAGCGGTGCCGATCGAAGCCGGGGTGGCCCAGGTGGACTTAAAATCCGCCGCGCTTTTGGCCGATGATGCAACGCGCAAGGCGATGTCACAGCAACTTGTCTGGACCCTAGGGCAGTTACCCGATGTCACCTCGGTCGAGATCACCGCGGGCGGGCAACCCCTCGTGGTGCCCGGTGTTACCTCACCGCAGCCCGTCGATGCGTGGCCGGCGGTTGATCCCGATGCCCTTCCGGCGAAATCTTCGGGCTATGTGGCCAGAAGCCAGTCGGTCGTTCGGTTGGCGGCTGATACCGATCGCCCGGTGCCCGGTGCTGCGGGTAGCGGCGAAGTTGCCTTCACGAGATTTTCCGTCGATTTACTGTCCAGCGCCGTGGCTGGTATCGATGCTGAGGGCACCTTGTGGCGCGGCGCGATCGCGGTGGATGCACCATTAGTTGCTTTGAAGCGCGGTGAGGCGCTGTCGGCGCCGGTCTTTGACGCCGATGGCAATATCTGGGTCGTCAATGCGCTGACCGGGCTGACCCGGGTCGACCGTATTGGTCGACCGGCGACGGTTGCTGTCACTGGGCTCCCCACCGAGTCGGTGTTACTCGCCGCTGTGCCATCACGTGATGGCACCCGGTGCGCGCTGATCGTGCAGCGCGGGGTGCGCACCGCGCTATACGTCGGGGTGATAACGCGAACAACGGCAAGTGCGCCGATGGCCATAACAGATCCGATCAGAGTCGAGACGCGGTTAACGGAAGCAATCAGTGTCAGTTGGTCCGGAGCCAATTCGTTGATGGTGCTGGGTAGCGACGGCGCGGAGTCATTGCAGGTATTCGACTTGGGTCTGGCCAGGGGGTCGGTCACCGGCCTGGGGGCGCCGGAAGCACCGGTCATGGTGGCAGCGGCACCTGGCCTGCCTACCCTCGTGGGCGCCGCTGATGGCTGGATCTATGAATATGTCGGGGCTACTTGGCGCAAGCGAACCAGCGGCACGTCACCGGTCTATCCGAATTAACCTAACTGCAGTTGGTGACAATCACCACCGCGCCGGGGTTCCGGCGACAGCAGCGACCCCGGCCACCTGGACTCCGGCAGCTGCCAACGTGCGCACCGCCTCCTGGGTGGTAGCCCCGGTAGTGATGACGTCGTCGACGACGATGATGCGGTAGCCGGCGAAGTTCTTGAGCTTCGCGATTTGCTCAGGCCGAGTTTGGAATGCTCCATCGATCGCCGCCTGTCGTTGGAGCGCCGTCCGGCCAACATGCTTGCCGTTATCAAGCCCGCGGCGAAGTAGAGGCTGGATCTGCGCCGGTTGGTGGGCCCTGGATAGCACGCGGGCGGCGCGCTGGGCGATCAGCAAGGCGGTGTCCGCGCCCCGAGCCTGCACCGACCGGCGATGCGGGGGGATGGTGACAAGCAGGGTAGGGCCCCGGGTCAAAGTGGCGATCGCACCGGCGAGCAAGGTGCCAAGTGGGGCGGTCAGGGAGCGCACCCCATGTTCCTTGTGCGCGATGATGGCGGCCTTGGCCAAGTTCTCGTAGCGGGCGCCGGTGGCAACCGGCCACGGGGTGCGCATGGGGTGGAGCCCGACCTGCTGCGCCATTGCCGCCCAGCAATTTGGGCACAAAGTGGTGCCGAGCACCTGGCACCCGGCGCAGGCCCGGCTCAGGACTAGGTCAACGCAGGCATCGATCAGCCGGCCCCGCTGCATTTGCCCCCAATCGCCTCGGCGCAGTGTGTACACCATTGCTGCATCGAGGCAAGGGGGTCAGGCGGGTCGGTGGATTAGGGACACCCGCAGCGGTCCGTGACCAACCCGTGACCTCTACGATGGGGTGCGCCAGCCTGCTGGCGCGGTGATCTCCCCGAGAGCGACGATCTGGTCGACCGATCCGAAAGGCTTGTCACTGTGGGTGTGCTGGACAGACTCCTTCGCGTCGGCGAGGGCAAGACCTTACGCCGCCTCGAGGCCATCGCCGTCGCCGTCAATGCCATCGAAGGTGAATTCGTTGCGCTAAGTGACGCTGAATTGCGGGCCCTCACCCAGGAGTACAAGGACCGTTACCAAGGCGGGGAGTCACTCGACGATCTGTTGCCCGAGGCATTTGCCACCGTGCGGGAGGCGGCGCGACGTACTTTGGGGCAGCGTCACTACGACGTGCAGATAATGGGTGGGGCCGCCCTGCATATGGGCAATATTGCCGAGATGCGCACCGGTGAAGGCAAGACTTTGGTTTCGACCCTGCCGGCCTACCTAAATGCGCTGTCCGGCAAGGGGGTGCACGTTGTCACGGTGAACGATTACCTTGCCGAGCGCGATGGTGAGTGGATGGGTCGCGTGCACCGCTTCCTCGGGCTCGAGGTGGGCACGATCTTGTCGAACATGACCCCGCCGGAGCGCCGCATCGCCTATGCCGCCGATATCACCTACGGCACCAACAATGAATTCGGATTTGACTACCTTCGCGACAACATGGCTTGGTCACGCGAGGAGTTGGTGCAGCGGGGCCACAACTTCGCCGTGGTCGATGAGGTCGACTCGATTTTGATCGACGAAGCCAGAACGCCATTGATCATCAGCGGCCCGGCAGATCAAGCCAATAGCTGGTACGCGGAGTTCGCCCGGATGGCGAACCTGCTCAAGCGCGATGAGGATTATGAGGTCGACGAGAAGAAGAAGACCATTGGGGTTCTGGAGTCGGCAATTGACAAGATCGAAGATCAAATTGGCATCGACAATCTTTATGACACGGTCAACACCCCCCTCGTTGGATTCCTGAACAACGCGATCCGCGCCAAGGATTTGTTCAAGAAGGATCGCGACTACGTGGTCATCGACGGTGAGGTGCTAATCGTCGACGAGCACACCGGCCGCATTCTTTCTGGACGCCGCTACAACGAGGGCCTGCACCAGTCAATTGAGGCCAAGGAGGGTGTCGAGATCAAGGCGGAGAATCAAACGCTCGCGACCGTCACCTTGCAGAACTTCTTCCGCCTCTACAAGAGGTTGTCGGGGATGACCGGTACCGCCATGACCGAGGCCAACGAGTTCTCCACCATCTACAACCTCGGCGTGGTGCCGATCCCCACAAACCGCCCGATGGTTCGCATCGACAAACCCGATGTCGTGTTCCGCACCGGCGAGGCCAAGCTTGATGCGGTCATCGCCGACATCGTTGAACGCCATGAGCACGGCCAGCCCATCCTCGTTGGCACCACGAGCGTGGAGAAATCCGAGGATCTTTCCAAACTGCTAAAGCAAAATGGGGTCCCCCATGAGGTGCTTAACGCCAAGCATCATCACCGGGAGGCGGCGATCGTTGCGCAAGCAGGTCGACGCGGCGCGGTGACGGTGGCAACGAATATGGCCGGGCGCGGCACCGACATCATGCTCGGCGGCAACCCCGAGTTCATGGCCGCGGCCGACTTGACCCAGCAGGGGTTATCACCGGCGCTCGACCCGGAGGCCTACGAAGCCGCATGGCCCGCGGCAATTGACCAGGCGCGGGGTGCGGTGCAAGCCGAGCATGATGAGGTCGTGGCCCTCGGCGGCCTGTATGTGCTCGCGACCGAGCGCCATGAGTCCCGTCGCATCGACAACCAGTTGCGGGGTCGATCCGGTCGCCAGGGTGACCCGGGTGAATCCCAGTTCTATCTCTCCCTGCAAGACGACCTCATGCGGTTGTTCAAGGCAGATATGGTCGATGCATTCCTTCGTCGATTCAATGTGCCCGATGATGTGCCGATCGAGGCCAAGATGGTCACCAACGCCATTCGTTCGGCGCAGTCGCAGGTCGAGGCGCAGAACTTCGAGATTCGAAAAGACGTCCTGAAGTACGACGATGTGCTCAACCGCCAGCGGTTGGTTATTTATGACGAGCGTCGCCGGGTACTCGAAGGTGAAGATATCGAGGAGCAGGTACGAGACTTCATCAGCGACACCATCGAAGGCTATGTGCGTGCGGCTACGGCTGACGGCTACCCGGAGGACTGGGATCTAGATCAGCTCTGGACAGCACTGCGGCAGCTCTACCCGGTGACCGCCACCGCCGCCGAACTCGAGCAGGCGTCGGGCGGGGATCGAACGGGCTTGAGTCAGGATTACCTCGTGGCTGAATTAAAGGATGACGCCCAGCACGCTTACGACATTCGCGAGGAGAGCATCGGGGACGAAGTCGCCCGTGAACTCGAACGGCGGGTTATTTTGTCGGTGCTGGACCGAAAGTGGCGTGAACATCTTTATGAAATGGACTATCTGCGCGATGGCATTGGCCTGCGGGCGATGGCGCAACGTGATCCGCTTATCGAATATCAGCGGGAAGGCTTCGACCTCTTCAACGCCATGATGGATGGCATCAAAGAGGAAACAGTTGGCTACCTGTTCAATGTCGAGGTGCAGGTCAATGATGGCGCCCCCGCTGACGAACAGCCGCAGGATGCAGCACCGGCTGCCGTGCTGCCCGCGCCGACTCTGCCAACGCCGACTCTGCCCGCGCCGACTCTGGCAGCAGCACCAAAGTTGCCGCTGCTCGCCAAAGGGTTGGCTCCGAGCCGGCCGGCCCATCTTGAGTACTCGGCGCCGAGTGAATCCGGTGGCGTCGTGCACGGTGAACTAGCGGTTGAAGATGCTGGCACCGAAGAGCTTGATCCAAATGCCAGTCGTGCTGATCGGCGCCGAGCCGAGCGGGCTCGTCGCAAGGGCGGCCGCTAGCGCCGCCCCTGGCCGAAGGGCTAGCCGAGGTTGACCGCGGTGACCAGCCACCGCTCGCCGATGAACTCAAAGCGCATGGCCACGGCGCGGGCCCGATCGCTGCCGACCAAGACCGCGGAAGTCTCCGCGACGTCGTCGGCTATTTGACAGATGCGAATGGAGCGAACCTGCTTGAGGGTTCGAGTTGTGCTTTGGGTCTTGCCGGCGGACCGAGAACTAGGGTGGCGCCGGACCGCGGCACCGCGCTCGGCAAGTTGCGCCAGCTGCCGCCGCTCCACCCAGCGGGTTAGTTGGCCAGGTGGGCGATCCCCGAACCCCACCTCACTGACCGCGCGGGCCATTCGGGCCACCCAAGCGATGGGTAGGTCGCTGGTTCCCGGCTGCGATGCCGGGTCCGTTTCACCTGTGGCCCCGACTAAGCGCAGGTGCCGAGGGACCGGTGGCGGGCTATCGATACCGGGTGCCACCTGCCAGTCCAATGGCAGGGGCAATTGGTCGACTGGGGCAAAATGCAGGACGGTCACGGTCGTTCTCCTTAGTTCGCGTTAACTGGAGGACGGCCGCGGTCGGGGGGTCGCGGGAGTCTTGGTGCCGGTGCGCCGGCCTATCGGTAGCCCGGCATCCCATTAATTTTTTTTAAATCTTTTCGTTGTGTGCGTTTGCTTGTATTTGCTTCTGCTGAGAGTTCTACGTCACGGAGTAAAACCTGTCAATGGCAATGCGTATTGGGCTGTGGATAACTTTTCCCGTACCAGCCGTTGATGAGCGAGAATCCACATGACAAGAGTGTGCCCAGCCAGCGGTGCACCCAAACCTGATGACTTTCATAATTCTGCTTCTGGGAAGGGGGCACTTGATGTCCATCACCAATCCCGATGACCTTCTCGCCCAGGTGGCAGCGGGCCTGCAGTCCGATTGTGATGCCGAAGTCATCGCCGAAGCAGCTGAGTTAGCCGAGGCGGAGCGGGCTCGGGTGCGGTTAGTTGATCGTTGGTCGGCCACGAGCAACCCGATCAGTATCTGGTCGGTAGGGCTGCCGGCGCTATCGGGCACCGTGGTTGCTGCGAGTGCAACGGTGGTGGTGGTAGTGACCTCGTCTTGGAATCTTTGGGCACTTAGTGCCGATGCGGTCGTTTGTGTTGCGGGGTTGGCGGCCGGGCTGCGAGATGACGGCCCGGATCGTGTTATTCCGGCCGTCACGTGGCCGAGTTTCCTACGCGGGTTAGCCGGTGAACTTGTTCAAGTTCACACCATTGACGAGATCACCCGAACCGGGGAGTTAGTCGGGGTCGGTGCAGATCACCTGGATCTCATCAGCGGTGGTGCGGGCCAACTGGGCTCGCGCGTCACCATTGCGTTTACGGCACTTGCAGCGGTGCAGACTCTTGCCCGAAGGGATGGGTTTCCACGAAATCCTGAGTGAGCGCATACATCCGAGTTATGTAGGCCTCCAACTGACTGGCCTCCACCCGCCACTGGCCCCGGCCACCGATCTTGATCGCCGGCAACTCACCGGTGCGAACCAGTGCATAGGTCTGTGCGGCCGAAATATTCAGTGCATCGGCGACATCGGCCAAGGTAAGGAAGCGTTGCGACATGGCCCCATGGTGCCAAAATTTCCCGCGCACCCAAACTACTTCAGATGCACCTGTGGATAACTTTTCGCTCATATTCGCATTTCGGGTGAAACTAGTGCGACATGACGTCGATGCTAGGGGAGCACATGGCACTGCTAACAAAACAACACCAAGGTCAACTTGCCGCTCAAGTTCCGGCGCAGCGAATGCGGGTGATGCGTTGGCGTGATCTGCGGCTGTGGGCTGGCCTCGTGATCATCTTGTTCGCCATGTTCATCGGCGCCTTTCTGCTTTCGCGTGGGGAGGAGACAACAACCGTCTGGCGGGCTAGCAGTGATCTATCAGTCGGCGCAATTCCGGTGGCGACTCCCGTGACGGTCTCACTTGGTGCCGCGCAGGATCAATACCTGCTGGCCAGTGAGCCGTTGACCGGGCAACTACGTTGGCCGGTCGCGGCCGGTGATCTGATTCCGCGGGGTGCACTTGGCTTCTCGCCGATGGTCAACGCCCGCATGGTGACACTTCCGGTCGATCCCCTGCACGCGCCGGTGAATATGGCAGCCGGTGCTGTTGTCGATATCTGGTCGACGCCCGCTGATGTGGCCGGCGGGGTTACCGCGCACCCGGTGTTGGTGCTCCCCAGTGTCACGGTTGCCGAGGTAGCCGCCGATACCGTCGGCGTCGGCGGGGAGATAGCGGTCGTAGTTGAGATTCCAGAGGCAGTCGCCGATCAACTAGTGGGCGCAGCACGTTCTGGCTTGATCGATCTGGTGGCGGTACCGATAGCCAGCCAGCAGGTGTCATGACGACCATAATTCTTGCCGCCACCGGATTCGATGGCGAGGCGGCACTTGTGGCAAGTGCCCCGGCGGCCGGCATTACCGTGGCCCGCCGGTCACTTGATGCAGTAGATCTGCTCGCGGCCGCTGCAACCGACCGGGCGATGCCGATTGTCTTAACAGGTGAGGTGCCACGAATCAGCCCGGACATCATCACGCGACTTCTTGCCGGTAGGCGCACGGTGATCGGGCTGGCAACAGGTGATGCTGACGCGCAGCTACTCAGAATCCTTGGAGTCACGCGGATTACACGGATTCAACCGACCGCGGAGTCCACGATGCGCGCGGTGGCTGCGGAGATTTTGCATGGAGTGACGGGGGTTTGGGATACCGGTAGTTGGCGGCAAAAGGACATTGAGATCGGTGCCGAGGCGGCGCCACTTGGTGGTCAATTGGTAGCTGTTTGGGGGCCGGCCGGCGCGCCGGGGCGCACCGGAATTGCCATTGCACTTGCTGATGCCTTCGCTCGGGAGGGTTCGTCCACCTGCCTGGTTGATGCCGACACATACGCGCCAGCGGTCTATTTCAATCTGGGCATTCTTGACGACACAAGCGGCTTGGTGGTGGCCTGCCGCAATGCCGACAATGGCACACTTAACTCAAGATCGCTGCAGTTGAGCGCCAGCGTGCTGCACGGCAAATTGCATGTGCTCGGGGGTATTCCACGTGTTGATCGCTGGCCCGATTTAAGACACAGTGCGCTCACCTCAGTTTGGACAACAGCACGTGCCGCCTTCACCAACACGGTAATCGACGTTGGCCCCTGTATTGAGGACGAAGGCGGGGTGGTGCAACACGGCGGTGGCACCTTATTGTCTTCGCGGCGAAACGCCGCCGCTGTCACCGCATTAACCGCGGCTGATGTGGTGGTCGCCGTCACCCGTGATGATCCGTTGGCGATCAGCCGATTAGTAACCGGGTTGCCTGCGGTTACGCAATTGGGGGTTAGCGCGCCCATTATTGTCGCCCTTATCCAAGCAGGGGATCGTCGTAGTGGCCCGGCCCTCAATGCGTTGCGCAGCAGCGGTATCAACCTGCAGGTAGTGCCGATCCCATTCGACGCTGGTGGCTATCGAAGTGCCCTTGCGCAAGGGGCGCTGCTTGCCGAGGTCGCACCGCGCTCACCAACGCTCAAAGGAATTGCCGCACTCACTAAAGCGCTTGCTACGGTGATGGCAACACGATGACGCGATCGCCAACTTTGGCCCACTTGTAGATGGCGGCCGCGGCTTCTTCGGAGAGTCGAACGCAGCCGCCCGCGGCAATGGCTAGGCCCAGTTGCTTAACCGAGTGCATCGCGGTGCCGTCGTAATAGCGCGGTATGGCGTGCAGGCCGATTGGTGACTTGGTGTCAGGGCCGTAGGTGAAACGCATCATGTGGTTGAAAGTGACTTTCGAGTTCGGGTTATAAGCGATTTTCGATTTGGAGAAAATTCGATAGGTGCCCATGACCGGGCGGTCAAAGCGGCCCACGACCGGGTACCGGCCGATCACTTGATCCCGCTCACCCATCACCCACACGGTCATCAAGGCCTTGTCGTACACGATGCGCCGGCCATGGTGGGTATCGCGCGGGAACTCTGGCACATTGCGCGCTTTGTGGGTTCTGCTCGCCGGCTTGGGTGGTCGGACTTTCGCCGGCCCCTGGGTAGTGGTCTGGGTCGGAGTAGGGGTTGTGGTCTGGGCCGGCGTTGGGGTAGTGGTCTGGGCCGGGGTGGGCGTCGAACTGGGCTGCGGGTCGGCAGCGTTGTCAGCCGGTGCGCCCGAGTGCACGGCGCCCGAGTGCACGGCGCCTGAAACCGCGATGCCGGTGCCGAAGACCAAGGCCACGGCGACCACCGAGGTGACTAAGGCTCGGTGGGCTGAAACGCTATGGCTGGCCTGGCTGCCAATCCTGCGGAATGACCACATTCTCGACATTTTACCGGCCGGCTAGCACCAGATGCCTGACGGGGCACGGTTTACCCGAAAGATAACGGGTAATGGGGCAGTTGCAGGTGCCTTGGGGCACCGCTAGGTGTCGAACTCGTGTAACTATGGGCTTATGTCAGAGCGCCTAAATGCCATGGACGCCTCTTTTTGGTTCATGGAATCGGCGGCTACCCCGATGCATATGGGCACGATCGGGATATTCGAAGGGCCGACTGACGGCTTCGAGCTGCCGCAGTTAGAGCGATTGATCAATGAGCGGATCGCTTTCGTGCCCCGGTACCGGCAGCGGATCCGGGAAGTACCGCTGCAGATCGGCCGCCCGATCTGGGTCGATGACGATGACTTCGACTTGAGATATCACGTGCGGGGCTTGACGTTACCGAAACCCGGCTCGCGCCAGCAACTCGATGAATTAGTAGGGCGGCTGATGAGCCGGCCCCTTGACCGCACCCGCCCGCTCTGGGAGTTGTCACTTATTTCTGGATTAGCAGGTGGCCGGTTCGCAATTGTCAGCAAAACCCACCAGGTGATGATCGACGGCATGATGGGCATCGATATTTTGCAGGTGATTTTAGATGGCGAAGCGCAGCAGTCGAGTCCGCGCTCGGTCGGATCCTGGCTACCAGCCCCGGAGCCATCAGGACTTGAGCTCGTCACGTCGGCACTAAGTGAATCCCTGGCCCATCCCGGGATCGCACTTGATGTGGCGCGCACCGCCGCCAAAGGCGTCGCCGCGGTGGTATCGGATCTTGGGCGCAAGTCACTTAGTGCTGGAGCAACGGCGCTCACCTTCGCTCGGGTGGCGGCTGAGCCCGCGATGACTGTCACTGCTTTGAATGTGCCAATAGGTGCTGACCGGCTACTGGCGACCGCCGATTTCGACCTAGCAGTGGTCAAGAATGTGCGCCGGGGCCTTGGCGGGTCGATTAACGACATCGTGCTCGCGGTTGTGGCCGGGGCCTTGCGTACTTGGCTGATGGGTCGCGGCGTGCCAATCAGCGCCCGATCGCAATTGCGGGCGGTGGTGCCAATCAGCACGGCGAACAGCGGTGAATCGGTGAATTCGATTGGACCGGTGTCCGCATTCTTGGTCGACCTACCCCTGGGTGAGCCGGACTCGATTGTGCGGCTGCGGCAGATCAGTTACCAACTAGCGCAGTACCAGGATGTTTCGCATTTACTAGGTGCCGAGACCATGATCAACATGGCAAGTTATGGCCCGCCAACACTGCACGCACTAGGGGTGCGGCTGGCATCGAATCTGTCAAGCCGGCTCTACAACGTGGCGGTGGTAAATGTGCCAGGGCCACAACACCCCATGTACGTTGCTGACGCCCGACTCGTTGGCTCCTACCCTTTGATGCCGCTGCCACAAAACCAAGCGTTGAGCATTTCACTTATGTCATATGACGGCCAGCTCTTTTTTGGCGTCAACGCGGATCGGTCGGCTATCGTGGAGGTGGAGAGCTTCATGGGCTGCCTACGGGACTCATTGGAAGAGTTGACGCAGGCGGCTAATATGCGAGGTGACCGCCATCAGCGAGTGGTTGAAACCGGGGAGACGGCGAAATGACTTCGGCAAGTTCGTCCCTGCCGATTGATGCACCGGCGGTGAAAACTGCGCGCCGTGGGATTGTCCTTGGCGGCGGCGGGGTGCTGGGCGGCACCTGGGCCATCGGTGCGTTGTGTGCCTTGGAGCAAACCCACGGTTTCGCGGCGAGCAGTGCCGAGGTGATCGTTGGCACCTCGGCCGGGTCGGTGCTGGGGGCGCTTATTGGGTGCGGGGTAAGTGCCGAGGAGTTACGCCAGCACAACAATGAGGAAGTCGTCTCGGGCGGCCCACTAGCCGGCTACCACTGGGATCCGGCAAGGGCTACCGGAGGTTCTAGGCCTGCGCTGCCGCGGCTGCCGGCCCCCGGCTCCGTGAAGTTGATCGGGTCTAGCCTGCGGCACCTGGGCCAACTGCCGACCACCGCTGTGCTTTCAGCCTTCCTGCCCGAGGGTCGAAAATCCCTGGCGAAGGTTGGCCATTTAGTGGCTGCTGTCACCCCCGAGGCTGGCTGGGCGCCGCGCTCAGGGGTTTGGGTGGTGGCGATGGACTACGAAACCGGCAAACGGGTGGTGTTCGGACGCTCGGGGGCACCTACCTCGCGGCTACCGGCCGCGGTGATGGCATCTTGCGCGATTCCCGGCTGGTTTGCCCCGGTGATAATCGGCGGTCGGGCCTATGTCGATGGCGGCGCGGTTTCTGCGACCTCGGTTGACGTAGTTGCCCACGCCGGCCTCGATGAGGTTTACGTCATCGCACCGATGGTGTCATTTGACCATGATCAGCCAAAGACAATTGCCGCCCGGCTGGAGCGACGTTGGCGCGAACAAGTAACGAGCAATTGCGTTGCCGAGGCGAATATCGTCCGCAAAACCGGAGCGAAAGTAACCATCTTGGGGCCGGGGCCAGCAGATCTCGAAGCTATCGGGGCGAATTTGATGGACGCCAGCAGGCGTGCCAAGGTGCTGGAGACGGCACTGCGCACCAGCACGGATGCTTGGCATGAGGCCGCGCTGTTGGCCGAAGCTGGTTAGCGCTGCGGC
>CAJBZP010000095.1 GCA_903960135.1 uncultured Actinomycetes bacterium
CCCCAGACGCAGTTGCACCACCCCACCAACCCGGTGCTGGTGCTTGATTGGGGCGGGGTGCTGACCACACCCGTCCAGGGCGCTTTCGACAGTTGGCTGGCGGCGGCCCAGATCGAACCCGATTCATTCATGCGCGTGATGCGCGAGTTCCACGACACCGCCGATAGCCCACTGCACCGCCGTGAGCGCGGCGAGATCACCGTCGGCGAGCTGGAGCAGGCACTTGCCCCCCGCTTGGTCACCTTGGCTGGGCAACCGGTTTCGGCCGATGGGCTGCTGGCCAAGATGTTCGAATACCTTGAGCCAAATAATGCGATGCTGGAGGTTGTTGAACTGGCCCGCGAATACGGCTGGAAGACAGCCGTGCTGTCAAATGCCTGGGATGGCGATCACTATGCCGCCGACTTACTCGCGCAGTTCGACGCGGTAGTGCTCTCTGACCTGGCCGGTGTTCGCAAGCCCGACCTCGTTGCGTACGAGGCGATCATCGAAGCCCTTGGCGTTGCCGCCGAGGATTGTGTTTTCGTTGACGACATGCGCCGCAATGTGGTCGCTGCAAGGGAAGCCGGGATGCAGGCTGTGCAGTACATGCTCGGTGTTGAAGTACTGCTAACCGAGTTGATCACTAAGGGTGCCATGCCACAAAAAGCCGCCGAAGACCCGCGCGGGCTGCGGTTGGCGCCGCTCACGACCTACTTGAACACCCAGCTCAGTGGCAATATCGTCGAACTTAGCCCCGAACTCCTGCCCGGGGGCCGATCCAATGTCAGCTACCGGCTAGCCGGTGGTGATCTCGGCCCACTCGTGCTGCGGCGGCCACCACTTGGTCACATCCTGCCGACCGCCCACGACATGGGTCGGGAGTTCAAAGTGCTGACGGGCTTGTCAGCGGTTGGGTTTCCGGTACCAAGGCCGGTCGCCTTATGCGAGGACACGGAAGTAATCGGAGCGCCCTTTGTCCTGATGGAGTTTGTCGACGGCTTGGTGATTGCCGACGCGGTGAGCGCAAGCAGCCTTGATCCGATCTCGGCGCGGAAGGCCTCGCAGAACTTCGTGCAGTGCTTGGCCAATTTGCACGACATAGATCCAAGGGCCGCCGGTCTGGCGGATTTGGGTAAGCCCGCCGGCTACCTGCCAAGGCAGTTGAGCCGGTGGATTAAGCAGTGGGAGTTGACGAAGAAGATTGACTACCCCAATGCCGATCTGCTAATCGATTGGCTGCAGCGGGCCGTAACTACTGTGCCGGAGCAGACGAAGGCTTCTATCGTGCACGGTGATTACCGCCTCGACAACGCGATCATCGATCCAATCACCATCGAGATAAAGGCGGTTCTGGACTGGGAGATGTCGACGCTTGGTGATCCCCTACTTGATGTCGCTTTGACTCTGCTCTATATGACCGAAAGCAACGACAACTTGCGAAACACGATCCCAATCGCACTAGAGGTTACTTCCTCGCCCGGGTATTACACCCGGGCCGAGTTCCTCGCCGCTTACTGCGCCATCACCGACGCTGATACCAGTTACCTTGACTTCTGCCTGGCTCTTTCATGTTTCAAACTCGCTGCGATTCTTGAGTCAATTAAGAATCGCAGCAGAGCCGGTGAGCAGCTCGGTGGGGCTGAGCATTCTGCGGATTTATTCGGAGATGCCTGCAACAATTTGCTTCTACTAGGCTTGGCCGTCACCGATGGTGACCCAGTTCGCGGACTAAACCGGTGATTGATCCAGTGCTTCGCCAAAGGGCAGCGGGTCGGAGGGCGCCATGACGGAAAGCACGAGTCGTTTCATCGACCGACTGACCCTTGAGACCGTGGATCGAGATATCTTCTCGGGCACCTGCCACTCGGGTGCACCACTTCGAGCCTACGGCGGCCAAATTGCCGCGCAGGCTTTGATGGCCGCCGGGATGACCGTTGACGATAAGGCCCGGCGGGTGCATTCACTCCACGGCTACTTCCTTCGCCCTGGGCGCACCAAGGACTCCATCATCTACTTGGTTGATCGGCCACGTGATGGTCGATCCTTCTCCACCCGCATCGTGCGAGCGGTTCAGCACGGCGAGACGATCTTCTTGATGACCGCCTCCTTCGCCGTCACCGACGTCGGACCCGAGCACCAATTTGAGATCCCCGAGGTGGTAACGCCAGATGATGTCCCGGAGATGTCCTACCCGGAGATCTTGGCACTTGATCCCGATAGCGCCCTTAGCCTGAACTACCCGGATCAGGCATTGATCGATCTGCGCATTGTCGACCACGAACACCATGTTTTCCTGCGCGATGGCCGCTACGAGCGCATGTCATGGGTGCGTATTACCGAACCCCTCCCAAGTGATCCGTTGGCTCAGGCCAGTGCACTCACCTATCTATCCGACCTGACGATGGTCCGCACCGCCCTTAGCCCGCACTTCGAAATGCGCGACGAACTGCAACTGGCCTCGATTGACCATGCGATGTGGTTTCACGCACCGATCGACACCAGCCAGTGGCTGCTGTTCGCGCAGGACACCCCGGTGGCCCGCGGCGGACACGGCCTAGCCCGGGGGCTGTTCTATGACCGACAGGGTCAACTTGTGGCTTCAGTCGTGCAGGAGTCGCTCATGCGATTGCGTAGACGTCATTGACACTGCGGTGCCGCCGCGAAGGCATCACCAAGCTCACCACGCTTTGGCCCAGTGGCCTCGTCGAGTACTCGAATGAACTCCTTGCCCGCATCGAAGGTTGCTTTAGCGGAACTGCCGGCCTGAACCAAAGCAGCGGCCAAACTCAGTGGGTCCTCGGCTTCGCGGGCCGCAGCGATGTGCTTCGCGGTCTCGTCGCGGGCCTTCAGCAACTCATCACCGCTGCCCTGAACCTCGGTGATAATTCCCGATGCTTCGACGTAATCAATCGGGACTTGCCCGAGCGCGGTACCAAGGTTTTCCATCGCCGCGTTGATTTCGTCCAGATGGGCATCTAGCTGCGCTTGGAATTGGTCGGCCGCTGAAACCCCAGAGTTCGGATCGAAGGTTAGATCCTTGCCAAAGTCAATCAAGGTTGCGCCGACGCCATCACGGGCCACGCAAACACCGCCGGCCCACCGGGCCAATGCCACTGCCGGATCGGGGGTCGGCGAGGCTGCGGGTGGGGCCGAAGTCGCGGTGACTGACGAGGTCATGGCTACGTCAGCGGTGTCGCTTTTCTGGGTCAGATAAAAGACCAGACCAAAGAGCACCGCTATCGCGGCAGCAACGGCTATCCAAGTTCGACGCATAGCCAACTATCACTCAGAGCGGTCGAATTTGCGGCAAATCTCGCAGATTCGCCGGTTAATCCGAGCTGTCGTAGCGGCCCGCTTGGAAGGGCCAGTCCCGGGCCAACCAGTCGACCACGGCCTCCCGCAGCTGCACGTCCCAGGCGCCGTAATCCTTGATTACCCAGGACCGAACATAGGCGTCGTAGGCCGGATCCGCGTCGGGGTACACATAAACACATCCCACCACCTGCCAGCTGGCATCGTCGCCATCGACAAGCACCGTCCAGGTGAAACCAACGCGGGCCGCAAAATGCTCCGCATGCATTTGCATATCGGCCAGATTCTCGGCCACCGTAAAGGTGCCATCGACCGGCGGCCAGCCGTGCCACGGAAACCCAGGCGTAGAACGAATGTGCTCGATGGAGTTGGTCCAAGCAGCGAAATCCGGTTCACAGTGCTCTGGCCCGAGGGGCGCCAATCTCATGGTGACGGCGCCGAAGTCAAACGCTGGCGGCTCGGGCACCACGAAATCAGCCCGGACGAAATCAGCAGGAACGAAATCAGCAGGGACGAAATCAGCAGGCTGAAGTTCCACCGGCTCACCGTCCACTTCCAGTACCTCCCAATGGTCTGCCCCGGCCCGGTCAAGGCCGTAGCCGAATCCTAGAAGAACCGGGCTGGGCCGATTTTGAAATATACCCCCCAGGGTATATAGTCAACCTACCTAGAACCCGATATAGGAGAACAAAGTGGCCACCATTTCACGCACCGGCACCGACTTCGAAGCCGCCTCGTTAGCCCACCCAGATATCAGGTTCGGCAAGGTCGATACCGAGGCAGAACAAGGCCTCGCTCGCTCAGCGCAGATTAGTTCCATCCCTACTCTCATGGCCTTTCGCGACGGCATCTTGCTCTACCGCGAGGCCGGTGCCCTGCCGGCACCTGCACTGGAAGAGTTGATCACCGCGATCCGTGCCCTTGATATGGACGATGTGCGCTCGAAGGTCGCCGCAGAGCAGGTACCAGCATGATTTCCATGATTTCAGTTGCCGAACTTCATACCGTGGCGTCCGGTGACCAAGGGGTCGTGATCGACGTACGCAACGCAGATGAATTCACCTCTGGTCACGTTCCCGGTGCCCGACTAATCCCCCTGCCAACGGTGCCACTTCGCACCAGCGACTTTGACCATGGTGATGTGCACTACATCATCTGTGAGTCAGGGGCCCGCTCATTCCAAGCATCGCAGTATCTAACCCAGCAGGGATTTGATGTGCGCAATGTTGAGGGCGGCATGTCAGCCTGGCGCGCGCAGGGGCACCCCCTTGAAACCGGGATGACTTCAAACCTATTGACCTGAGCCGTTCTGGAAAACTTGCAAACAAATGGCATCGCCAACACGAAAGGGCCATAGTTATCCAATGACCAATCTCGACGTAGTCTCAATTGAAACCCCAAACCTGGGCGATCGCAGTTACGTGGTAGGCCGTGGCTCCTCGGCAATCGTGATCGACCCACAACGCGATATTGACCGCGTCGAATCTATCCTCGATCAACGTGGGTGGTCGGTCTCACACGTCCTTGAAACCCATTTCCACAACGACTACGTAAGTGGCGGCCTCGAGTTGGCGCGGGCCCTGGGCGCTGAGTATGTCGTGCCGTCAGGCATGGATATCGCCTTCAGCGCGAATCAGGTTAGTGACAAGGACGAAATCACTGCTGATGTTGCGCTCATTCGAGTGCTGCACACCCCGGGGCATACCCCTAACCACCTCTCATTCGCCCTCAATACCGGCGGTGCGGATGTGGCCCTCTTCACCGGTGGCTCGCTGCTCTTTGGCAGCGTTGGCCGACCTGATCTACTCGGGGCCGCATTGACCGAACCACTTGCCCATGCCCAATGGAACTCAATGCGGCGCATTGCCAGTGAAGTCACGAATTCAGCCCAGGTGTACCCAACGCATGGCTTCGGCTCATTTTGCAGTGCCACCGCAACCGTGGGCAATTCATCCACCGTTGCCGAGCAGATGCGCACCAACCCGGCGTTTAGCGTCGACGAAGAAACCTATGTATCGGAACTTATTGCGGGCTTGGATATTTTCCCGACTTATTACGCGCATATGGGGCCAGCGAACCAAGCCGGGGGCGGACCAATTGACCTCTCCCTGCCGCAGGTAGCCAGCCCCCAGGAAATTGCTGCAGCCATTGCTCGCGGCGAGTGGGTTGTTGATCTGCGCCACCGCAAGGCATATGCCGCCGATCATCTCCGCGGCACCTTGTCCTTCGATGTTTACGGCAATGCCGTTACCTATCTTGGCTGGATGATCGACTGGGGTACCCCAATCACGCTAATTGGCGACGACGTCAGCGAGATCGCAGCAATGCAACGTGAGTTGGTGCGGATCGGCATCGACCGCCCGGTTGCACATGCGGTTGGGTCACCAAGTGACTTAACCAGTCCGGGCACACCCACCACAAGCTACCCGCGAGTCACACACATCGAGATGGCAGCAGCCCTGAAAGACAACGGGCAATTACGAATGTTGGATCTGCGTCGCAATAGTGAGTTCGATGATGGTTACGTGCGCGGCGCGAAACATGTGCCGCTCCACGAACTCCGCGGGCGGGTCGATGAGATCAAGGGTTGGGCAGCCGATGATGCCGGCAGCGGCCCGGTCTGGGTCTACTGCGGTAGCGGGTTCCGTGCGTCGATTGGCGCGTCACTACTTGAAGCCGCAGATGTTGAGGTTATCCACGTCGATGATGACTTCCCGAATGCCGAAAAAGCCGGACTGGTAATCGAAAGGCCACCACACGGGCACCGCATCGGTGCCGCGTACGCCGACTAGCAGCGGCACCACCTAGGCAAAGGGTTGCAAAGTTGGCGGTAATCGAAGCGCTCCTCGTCGGGGTGACGATCGGTGCCATTCTCGGACTGATCGGTGCTGGGGGCGCGGTTATCGCCGTTCCGGCCTTCATCTACCTCTTCGGTTTCAGCGCCTTGCAAGCCACCACCGCATCCCTCGCGGTCGTCACCGTATCTGCCGCATCAGGTGCGGTGCCGCGCCTGCGACTGCATCAGGTGCGCATCAGGCCGGCCCTGTTGTTTTGGGGTTTTGGCATCATCGGGGTTTTCGCGGGCAGCCGGCTAGCCACGGTTATCCCCGCGTCAGTGATCATTACCGGCTTCGCAATCGTAATGCTGGGCGCCGCCTATGCGATGTGGCGCAAATCCAGCAAGGTGGCCGACACCGCAATATTGCAGCCCAAACGCTGGCTATTACCCGTGGTTGCCACCGCCATCGGCCTGCTCACCGGATTATTCGGCGTCGGTGGTGGTTTTCTGATCGTGCCCGCTCTGGTTCTCGTATTCGGATTTCCGTTTGCAATTGCAACCGGCACCTCGCTCGTGGTCATTGCACTAAACAGTGCCACCGCGCTTATCTTCAAGTACGACTCCTGGCAGCAAATCCCATGGCATATCCCCCTGCTGGTAATCGTCGGCGGGGTGATCGGATCGGTGCTTGCCGCTACCTTCAATTCGAGGATCCCGCAGCGCTATCTGGAGCGAGGGTTCGCGATCTTGCTGGTGCTGCTCGCCGGCTGGATGGGCATCTCTGCTTCTGTTGATTGGTGAGTTACTCTTCAGTACCCTCGAAACAAAACACCCGCACACGTGCGGAGCTTCCGAAAATAGCTGGGTTTAGGGTGCCGCCGATACTGCCCGCAGCGGGCCGCACCCAGCCAACACCAAGAACCAACCGAACACTGGCCGCGGAACTGACCGGGGTATTCACCTCAACATTTGGCATTACGGTTCCTTTCGTTAGTTGCGCCGCTGGTACCGGCCCTGACCAATAGGAACACGAAAAGTACCCGAGAGCAATAGGGAAACACGACCAGAACGGGGCCCGAAGGCCCGAGTGCGGTTCGCGCTGTTGTTCTTGCTGCTGGTCGGTTTTTAACTGATTCGGGTCGCGCCGGACACCGGATTCTGTGAGACTTCCCGCACACAATCACGGAGGCCCAATGATCATTCACTCATCCCCCCTGGCGGACGTCGAGATCCCCAAGATCGCCATCACCTCTTATGTATTGCAAGAGGCCGCGCGGGTACCCGATCGCGAGGCCCTAATTGATGGGCCGACCGGTCGCAGCTACACCTACGCAAAGTTAAGTGGCATGATCCACGCGTTCGCCGGCGGCCTGCAGGCCCGCGGCCTCGGGCCGGGCGACACCATCGCGCTGATCTCACCGAATATCCCCGAGTTTGCGATCGTCTTTCATGGCGCTGCGGTAGCAGGGGTGGCCGTCAGTACCGTGAACCCGACCTACACCGCCGAGGAAATCCGCTTTCAAATCCTTGACTCCGACGCGAAATTAGTCATCACCATCGCCATGTTCCTCGAAACGGCCCAAGAGGCAATTCATGGAACCGAGGTCACCGAGATCGTCATCATCGGTGACGCCCCCGAGGGCACCACCGCATTCGCCAGCATGTTCGGTGCCCCGATTGCGCAGGTCGAAGTTGATCCGAGCAGCCATGTGGTGGTGCTCCCGTATTCGTCGGGCACCACCGGGCTGCCGAAGGGCGTGATGCTCACGCACCGCAACCTGGTAGCAAACCTCGTGCAGGTCGAGGATGCACTGTCGATCGAAGACGGCGAGATCGTACTTGCCGTTTTACCCTTCTTCCATATCTATGGAATGCAGGTCCTGCTCAATGAGTTCCTGTCGCGCGGCGCCACCATCGTCACCGTGCCGCGCTTTGACCTCGAGCAATGTTTGAGCATCATCCAAGAACGGAAGATCACCCGACTATTTGCCGTCCCGCCAATCGTTCTCGCCCTCGCCAAGCACCCACTGGTTGACAAGTA
>CAJBZP010000096.1 GCA_903960135.1 uncultured Actinomycetes bacterium
ACACTGAAACTGCCCGCCCCAAACCGCCTTTGCGCGTATGTCCCTAGTGCCCCCGTCGCGCAGCGTTAACGCCTGGGCAGCTGGCAACTTAGCCGGGTGGCCAATCCAGACCCACGTTCTTGCTTTGCGGCGATATCGAGTGGCGAAGCGATATCTCCGGTTTGGTTCTTAGCCGCGGCGGCACAGACTAATCAGTCGTGCTCGAAATCACCGGTCTTTTCACCCTCGGCACCTGGCCCAGGGGGTGGCGGCACGGAGTCAGCGCCATAGACCGAATGCCACAAGATGATGTCCAGATCGGCCTGGGATACCCGATCGGGAGTGTTCAGGGGCAAGGACATACTCCACTCATAGTCGGGTGAGGTGGAGGTATTCAACTCCAGCAGGTTCACCTTCGGCACGATTGCCGTGTAAGGGGCCGAATTATGCGGTGTCGTATCGAAGGCGTCATACATCGGGGTCGCCGATGCGTCATTAATGCTCAGTGGGTCCATTCCAAGGATGAGTTCAAAGGAGCGGACTACCGACACTAGGTCGTAGCGGGTATGGATCACCGCACCACGCTTGGCGTATGGGCTAACTACTGCTACTGGGATGCGATGCGCGTTCACGTGGTCGGCACCGTCTTGTGAGTCATCCTCCACGACGAAGATTGCCGACTGCGGCCAGATTGCGGAGTGCGAGATGATGTCGACCATCTGACCGATACCGAGGTCACTGTCCGCCACCATGGCCTTAGGGATCGGGAAGCCCGGTTGAGTTCCACGCGTGTGATCGCTGGTGAACGTCAGGTAGTTCAAAGCGGGGACCTGGCCCGCCGCGAGTTGTGCATCGAAGCGTTTTTTGAAGCAGTCAACATGCGAGTACGCGTTCGAGGGGGCTTTGTCAGGTAATGACGAATCAAAAATCTGGCCCCCATCTTGTGCCTGCCCGATGCTGACATCGCTGGCGAAGCAGCCACCGAAGGGCGGGCCAAGATCTGAATTGGCCTGCACGGCTATTTGCTTGCGAAGTAGTGCGGGCGTCCGATTGCGGTCAGGGATTTGTGCGGAGCCACCGCTAAAACCTTCGCCGTAGTTGAAATAGGAGATGCCCTGCTTCTCGGCTTGGTTGAACAAGTAACCGTTGCCGGGCCAAGTGACGGCGTAGGTGCCGAAGTCACTCGGTCGGCCACGCCCCGCGTACTGATGGACCCAGTTGCGAGTCACGTAGTCCGGGACACCTGCCGACGCGGTCCAGTAGTGGCCTTGGATTGAGGCTTCGGAGTTGGCATAGGTGGCGTCCAGTAGTGGGAACCTAGTCACGAGCGCGTGCAGGTTGGGGGTGACGTCCTTGCCGAACACCGTCAGTTTGGGGTCACCATTGCCAGCCGGCACATCGCCGAGTAATTGGTCGTAGGTTCGGTTCTCCCGCACGATGAAAAACACGTACTTAATTGGACCGCCGGCTCGCAGCGGTGTCCCCGGCGGGGCCAGTTGAGCGTTTGTCGGAACAAGTTGTCTGGCGGCAACCGGGGTGTGGGCTCGAACTTCGTCATCGTCGGGCAGGGGCAAGATTCCGGCCTCGCCGCGTACCATCTTGGCGGTGTACTGGACGCCACCGAAGACGTTGGTGGTGGGTGCATTTGGGGAAAAAGCCCAAAAGATCGGGTCGCTGGCCAAAACTGGGTTCGGGCCCGACGGATTTGGGCCAATACCCATGCCCTCGGCAGACACGTAAATCAGTTTTTCGGGCTGACCGTTATGGGCGGTCGTGGTGGCTACGGCTTGCGGCTGCGCGGCAGTTGGAATTCGGCCAACAAGTTGCCAAAGCGCGTCATCGGGTGTGGTCGAACCGGGCAGCGCGATCACGGCCAGTTCATCGGCGCCGGACTCGGCAACGAACAGCCGTTGCTCATTGGGTGACAGGGCCAATGCTGTGGGCTTGGTACCCAACCCGGCAGCGCGCCCTACCCAGATGGTCCGGGCGACTTTTAACTCCGTCAAGTTGAGGACGACAACTTGATCTGAGGCCGATAGTGCCACGTAGGCGCGGGTACCTGCTCGGTTCACCGCGATGCCCTGGGGGTGCGACAGCGGTGGACCGACCGTGATGTCTTTTATCTTGGTGCTGGTTGCCAGATCGATGACTGACACGGTGCCAGAGGCTTCGTTTGAGACTAAGCCCAGGTCACTACCGGGCACTGTCGCGGCGCCGAATGGATACCCGCCGATCGGCACTATGTGCACAGTGTCATTTTTGAGATCAATGACAGCCGCAGCATCGGTGAGGTTTAAGGCGACTAGCAGCCGCTGCCCACCGCTGGTAACCGATAGTTTCATAGGCCAGTTAGATGGTGAAGTGGTCAATCCGGCGCGGGGCGGTGGGAAGGCTTGAGCCAGTGGTGGCTGAGCCGGTAAGGGTAATGAGATGGTGCGGACCGCATGGGTTTGCGAGCAATCATTGGTCCAAGTGAAGACATGCACCACGTCACCCAGGGCACCTGGCATGGTGTTCTTTGCGGGTTGCCACCTCGAGTTTGGTAGCCCAGAAACGTAGGCTAAGTGGTGAGCGGAGTCCAAAGCGATCCCACCGGACGCGCCGGGTACGTCCAAGACAATGCACACGTCACCGGTGGCGAGGTCCACGATACGCACATCGTTGGTAGGGAAGCCCGACGAGACGGTCCACAGATAGCGACCGTCGTCGGTCACCGCCCCGCCCATGGGCAAGTTACCCAAGGCGACGAGTTCACCCGCGGGAGTGAGTAAGCGACCACTTGGTTGTAGTCCGGTTACTGGCGATGGTTGGTCGACCTGTGTAACGACGACGCTGGGTCGTGGTGTGGAGCCTGACTCGGGTTTGGCAACCGCGGTTCCTATTGTTAGGCAGGCCAACACGGCCACCGCCGACACTGCCACAAGTAGGGCTTTTAGGCCTTTCCGGCTAGTACCCATGGCTGCCACCTCTCCTGAGATCAATTCAAGATTTGAATCGCTAAATCCCAGTCAGACACTGCACTCATCAACGATACGCCGATTACTGGCTTGATTAGGTGCTGAGCGAGCGCCGAACCATTTCCCATTTTTCGATCCGAGATGAAAGATCCCAACATGTCGAACATGCGTAACAGCGGCTAGCTGCCGACAGGACCCATTTGTGTGCGAATGTCCCTGGTGGCCCCGTCCCGCAGCGTTAACGCCCGGGCAACTGATAACTTCGCCGGGTGGCCAATCCAGACCGAGCGTCCTACTTCCCGGCGATAGTAAAAAAGCATGGTCTGCCGATGACCTACTGGTTCGATGAGATGACCAAGATCTCTGATCGTAAGTACCCGGAGCAGATCGCCTACCTGCGAGAAAACCACGGGTTCAGCCAGGCGCACGCTAATGCGCTGGTGCTTTACTCACGAGGCTCCAAGAGCGCTAAGAGGTGCCACACCATCGAGGAGTACCTGGCGCCATTTGATGAAGTCAAACGAACCACCGTGATAAGTATCTTTAAGGTGATCACCACTAAGTATCCGAAGATGGAGTTAGTTATCTCCTGGAATCACCCGATGCTGCGTTATGCCGGCCAGTACATCTTTGGGGTATCCGTCCATACCAACCACATTCTCCTGGCACCGATGAGCGATGAAGTACTTATGCAGTTCCGGCCTCGGTTAGCTGCGTATGACGTGAACAAGAAGACCTTCAAGGTGCCGGTGGACTGGAAGATCGATGCAAAACTCCTTCGCGAGATGGCCGCAGCCCGACTTGCCGAGATCCCACCTGTTGCGGGTTAAAGGCCAGACTCAAATGCGCTTTCGCACCTTGATAACGCTCGGCACGTTATTTTGGGACACACAGCGGTTGGAGTAACCCGGTTCGGTATATGTACCTTCGTAGTAAAGGGCGACCTTGGCCGATTGCCCGCGGAAGTCGAAGGTCGCCGACACCGTGCCCTCGGGGTATTGAAAACTCTCTTCGACGGGAAACCGGATTCTCAGGAGGCCACTTGCCGGAATCGCCGTAGAGCTACCGCCACCGATTACTACATATCCCCAGCCAGAGGAGGACGTGAAGCGGATAGAGGTGGCGGACCAATGATCAGCATCGGATGGGTGGCATTGGATCACGATGTCAAAGGCAAGTGAGGTCACCCGGCGGTTCGCGATGCGAAAATCGACCGCCTCGGTGGTCCCGGAAACCGGCAATACGCAAGCTAGTTCATCGGGGGTGCTGGATTCGGTGATCTCGGTGGAAGCCACAGTGTCACACGTGGTGATGTCCTGCACGCCGGCCCACTTCCCGTTCGATGGGACGACCCGGCTGCCGGCGACTGCTGCCGCCGGCGTCGCCAACACAGCGGCAATGAGGCCGGCTCCAATGGCTGCAACAACTAGCTTTTTCAGCATCTGCCCTCCCAATCTCCACTAGCGACAACCCGATTCGGTTAGGCGCCTATCGTGCCAGAAAGTGCATCGGTCTATGGCTTGATTCGGCCCTTATTTGCGAGCGCAGTCGGCGCAAACACCGAAAATGTCCAGGGTGTGGGTTATGTCTTGGAAGCCTTGCTGACCTGCGATTTCCTGGGTCCAGTTCTCTACTAGGGGGCCCTCGATTTCAACGGTGAATCCGCATTCGCGGCACACCAGATGGTGGTGGTGTCCCGATCGCTGTCCGCAGCGCCGATACAAAGATTCACCTTCGGAATTTACGAGTACATCGATATCACCTTTTGCGGCCATCGCCTGAAGTGCGCGGTAGACGGTAGTGAGACCGACAGTTGCACCGCTGAACTTTAGATTTTCGTAAATCTCCTGGGCCGATCGGAAGTCGTCAATGCTAAGTAGCGCGGCGGCTACGGCGGCTCGCTGCCGAGTTGAGCGCTGACCTATTTGCGGAGCGCCGGAGGGCTCAGGCGGTGAGATCTTCGTCCGTACTGCTTGCTTAGCCACGTTGTATTGTCTCCTTCCGGCGCCTCCCATGCGGTCTCGCCACGTGAGTCTAGTTGGGTATGGGATTGCGTGGCTGAGCTACTTAGTGCCCGTCCGGCCCGTGCTGGTGCCCGTCCGGCCCGTGATGGTGCTCTGTCGGAAACAGCGCTGCTGCCTCGTCGCGCACATGCAGGGCCCCCAAGCCGTAGGCATTAGTCAGGTTCACCGCGGTGAGCACCTCGTCAGGAGTTCCGCATGCCACGACCCGCCCCGCGGTCAAAATCACATAGTCCGCGGCCTTGGCCTCCTCAAGATCATGAGTGGTCAGCACTACCGAGCAGCCGCGGTTGGGTTCATCATGGATTATCGCGTCGATCGTCTTAGCGGAATTTAGATCAAGTCCGGTAAGCGGCTCGTCAAGTAGGAGCAGTGCATGGTCTTGGGCTATCCCTTGCGCGACGTAGACACGCTGGCGCTGACCGCCGGAGAGCTCGGTCAGGTGGCGCTTTGCTAAGTCCGTGATTTCAAGGTGCGCCATGGCGGCCGCAACCTTTTCGCGGTCGGCGCGGGTGGGCCGCCGGAAGGCACCAAGTGTTGAGTACCGGCCCATCTGGACCGCCTCGGTAACCGTCAGCGGGGTGCCGGCCGGGACCGCTGCGTACTGCAGCACATAAGAAACGCTCCTCTGGCTTTTCTCCGGTTCACCACCAAGCACGCTGATGGTGCCGGAGTCAATGGGGAGCAGGCCGGCGATGGCGTGCAATATCGTCGACTTACCGCTGCCGTTTGGGCCGATGATGGCCGTGATTTTGCCGGTGGGGATCTGAAAACTCGACCTGTCGAGGGCGATGCGGTGCCCGCGCGCGATCACGACATCGGTTGCGATTACTGCGCTAGGCATCGACAAGCACCTGGTCTTTGGCCCGAGGCTTTAACTGCTTGATTGCAAGGACGAGGAAGAAGATCACGATCGGGGTCAGGGCCATGGTCGCAGAACCGGCGGTCCCAAGGTGATAGCTAAGCGTCAAGCCGATCCAAACCGAAAAGAGGGCGATCACCGCGGACGTCACCATCATGCGTGGGACCGTTCGCGAGATGAGGGCGGCGGCCGCGGGTGGTCCAACCAACAGGCCAAAGACCAGCAGCGTGCCAACTGATTGAAAACTGCCGATGACAGCAGCGGCGATTAAGACCAGGAGCGCGGCGTGGGCGCGATTGGGTGCCAACCCCCAAATCTGGGCTTTCTCCTTGTTGAAGGACAAGGCGAGGAGTGGCCGGTAGAACAAAGTGGTGGCAGTGATGATGATGATCGCCAAGATGGCCTGGGTAATTAGGTCGACGGTGGTGATGCCTAGGGCGTCGCCAAAGAGAATTGTGGTCAGGCTTCCGGCGTACGAGTCGAGCCGCGAGATGATCATGACACCAAGGGCTAACATCCCGACGAAGAGCAGGCCGATTGAAGTGTCCTCACTCAAGGTGGTGTTGCGGTGCACGACCTCGATGGCGATGACCATGAACAGCGCAGCTAGGGCAGCGCCGATTACGGGGTTTATGTCAAGAACTACCGCAGCAGCAATGCCTGGCACGACTCCGTGCACGAAGGCATCACCGAAGAAGCTCATACCGCGCAGCACCAACCAAGTGCCGACCACCGATGCCATCAGACCGGCAAGTGCCCCGCCCATCAAGGCGCGCTGCTGGAAGCCCAGTGCAAAAGGCTCCAGAAACCACTCCATGCAGGTCAGCCTTTCAGACCGCTCGCAATTAGGTCAGCATTGGTCTGCATCATTTGCAGGTAGGTGGCGGCGGGGGAGTCGGGGGCGCCGAGGCTCTCGACATACAGCGGGATGATTTTTATCGGGGTGCCGGTCTCGGCTGCGACGGCCTCAGCCAAACCGGTGGTTTGGGCAACGTTCGCGAAGATTGCCGTCACGCCTTCAGCTTTGATGGTCGCCACGAGTGCGGCCAGATCGGCTGAACTGGGCTCGGCGAGGGTGGTGCCAGAGGGAATCACGGTGCCGGCGATCTCGTAGCCATAGGTGTCGGCCAGGTAGCCAAGGGCTTCATGGTCTGTCACCAAGATCCGCTGATCAGCGGGTACCGACTCCAATGCCGTTCGCACACCGGCTTCAGCCGTGCGGATATTTGCTGCCGTGGTGGTAGCGCAAGTCGCATAGGCGCCATCGCCGGTGGACTCTGCCAGTTCGGCACCGATAAGTTCTGCGGCCAATGCCATGCGGTTCATATCGAACCAAAAGTGTGGGTCCAAGGAGCCGTGCTCGTGGCCCTCTTCCTCGTGGCCCTCTTCCTCG
>CAJBZP010000097.1 GCA_903960135.1 uncultured Actinomycetes bacterium
ACATGGCAGGTCGTGCGTGACCTCGACGCATTGCGGGCTGCGCTGGGATACTCAACCTGGAACTACTGGGGTATGAGCTACGGCACCCGGATCGGGCACGCCTACGCGCGCACCTTCCCCAGCAAATTGCGAGCCATGGTCATGGACGGCAGCGTGATGGCCAACGAATCTACCTACCGAAACGGTACCTCATTCCCGGCCAACTACTGGGTGTCACTGCAACTGTTCCCGGCTTTGGCAGCCCCAGCGGCGGCCCGCAAGATCACGGTGATCGAGAAGTATTTAGATGACACGGTGCTAGTGCTACCCGATGGCACCGAGTTCACCCGTTGGGATTGGGCAGGGCAGTTCAAGATGCTTCTGACGGGTCAGAATCAGTACCCGACTGCGGTGGCATTCGTCAACAACCTCTATGCGGGTATCACCGCGACTTCTCCGGCCGAGCGCGCGAAGGGACTCGAGGTAGTCGCAGCCATTTCTGAGGCACTGCGCACGACAATTGAAGCGCAAATGTTAGAGCTGGCGGCTGTTCTCGTATTCGTCAATTGCTCCGACATGCACGATCGTCCAACAGCAGCAGAACTTGCTGCCGCCTCGGAATCTGTCGAGCGAAACTACGGTTCCACTCAGCCCCTTTTCATGGGTAACTCATCCGCGTGCTTCGGGCTCAACCCTGATGACTTATCGCCGGCAATCCCCAGTGGTTCCAGCACGATCGCGTTGAAGACACCTCCGGTCTTCGTGCTGTCCTCCGGTGATGCGGCGACACCGTGGGTGTGGGGGCGCAGCCTCGCGAACACTTTCGCCGGGTCACGCACGATCACCTACAACAGCACCCAGCATGTCGCGTACATGCTCACCCCGTCTACTTGCGTTAACACACCGGTGACCGAGTACCTGCTGACACTGAAGCCTCCCTCGAAAAACCGCCTGTGCACTTATGCCCCTGGTGGGGCTGTCCCGCTGCGTTAGCAACCAGGTCGCGGTTGTGGTGACCTTGCGCGGGGCTTAATCAGGCCCTGAGCTATCGCGGCACCGAGCACGATTAGTAGTCCGCCGACCGGCTGATTCCAAGAGATCGGCTCGGCCAGGAAAAGTGCGCCGGCGATGATTGCAACAAGTGGTGTCAAATAGGTGACCGTGCTTGCTGTCGTGGCATCGGACTTATTGATCACCCGAAAATTTAATACGTATGCGACACCGCTGCCTAAACACCCAAGGGCCAGCATCCCGAACACGGTAGGTAGGCCGATGCTACTCACCGTGAATCCGGTAACTACCGCTATTGGTGTGATCTGGATGGTAGCCATGATGAGTAATCCGGTTGCTAAGGCAAGTGGTGAGAAGGTGCTGGCATTAGGCCCACCGGTTAAGTGGCGGCGCATGTAGGGGTATGAGAATCCGTAGCAAGTAATAGCAATTACGCAGGCTGCGATGCCGAGCCACGTGCCCGCACCAAGCCCCTGCCAGATGCCAACAACGATGAGCACGCCGATGAAGCCGATACCAAGGCCAACCATGCGCCTAGGTGTCGGTCGCTCTTCAGAGAAGACGAGCAGGGTTGCTATCAAAGTCAATAACGGAGTAGCGCCGTTAATGATCCCGGCGAGTGCCGAGGAGATATGGATTTCACCGAACGCAAAAGCCAACCAAGGCACCGTCGCGACCAACAGCGCCGTCAAGAACAGTGGCTTCCAGACCGATCGCGGAGGCAGTTTGGTTCCGGTCGCAGCGCTAAAAATTAGCAAGGTCAGCAAGCCGAGCACAATGCGGCCGAACGCCACCCCTGCTGGGGTTAACGATTCGAGGCCGAGTTTCATGAAATAAAACGAACAACCCCAGATTGCGGCGAGTGCGAGATAAGAAGGTAGCCAAGCGCGGGGGTTGTTGGGCATCAGACTTGAAACTTACCAATCACGCTTTCAAAGCGGCCTCTCGAGGATTGCCATGTCCTCGAGTTCGACTCCCTTAGTTTCACGAACATGCCTGATGACGAACGGAATTGAAAGGAGGGCAAAGATGGTGAAGATGCTGTACGCCAAGCCTAGGCTGATCTCGGCAAGTGGTGGGAACGCGGTCGACACCAAGAAGTTCGCGACCCACTGCGCTGCAGCGGCTACAGCAAGTGCCGCGGCACGAATGCGATTGGGGAACATCTCACCTAGAAGCACCCATATGACCGGACCCCAGGTAGCCGCGAAGAAGGCGACGTAGATATTGAAGGCGAGGAGCGCGACGATATCGGGGCCGTCAGTGAGTACCGGCTGGCCGTCACTGCTAATTGGCGCGGTGCCGAAAACATAGGTGAGGGTGCCGAGCATCGCCACCATGCCGAATGACCCAACTAGGAGTAACGGCTTGCGGCCAACTCTGTCAACCAGCGCGATAGCAACTACGGTGAAAGCTACGTTCACTCCGGTGGTGATTAGTGAAGTCTGGAAAGCTTGATCTTCGCTAAAGCCAACGGCTTCCCAGATGGTGTTCGAGTAGTAGAAGACGGCGTTGATGCCGACGAACTGCTGCAACGAGCTCAAGATGATGCCGATCCAGACCAAAGGCAGCAGGCCAAATCGTTTGCCGCGCAGATCCGACATCCGAGGTTTGTGCTCACCTTGCATAGACACTCGGATGTCTTCTACGCGAGCTGAAACGTCATCGGTATAAATCTGTGAAAGTACCGCCGTGGCTTCGTCATACTTGCCGATTTCGACGAGGTACCGAGGTGACTCCGGCAGACGCCACGCGAAGTACCCATAGATCAGTGCCGGGATAACCATTGTTAAGAACATCCAGCGCCAAGCCGGAATACCGAATAACCACTCGTTCAGGGAGTTACCGCCCGCGGCGCTTAAGATCAGGTAGTTCGTGAGTCCGGTACTGAAAATGCCGATGACAATCGCGAACTGTTGGAGTGAGCCCATCCGGCCGCGTAATTGAGCTGGTGCGATTTCGGCGATGTACATGGGTGCCATCACGCTGGCCACGCCAATGCCAGCGCCACCAACTAGGCGCCAAAAACACAGGTCGTAAATACCGAGCGGGAAAGCTTGACCAAAAGCCGATAGTAGGAACAAGGCGGCGGCAACGAGCATTACCCGGCGGCGGCCGAAGCGCTCGGCGAGGTAGCCGGCGAACCAGGCGCCGATCGCTGAGCCGATCAAGGCGATCGACACCACCAGCCCTAGCGCGAATGAACTAAGGGCAAAGGTGGACTTGATCGCCGATGCGGCGCCATTTATGACGGCAGAGTCAAAGCCGAACAGGAAGCCGCCCAAGGCTGCGGTTGAGGCCAGGCCGATGACCCGCCCGGTGCGGTAATTGGTCGATGCCATAGCCCGACGCTAGGGGAAAAACCGGCAGTTAGGGAGATCTTCCGGACTTTGGCCGCGGATAGGGCTCGCCGAAAATGTCTAGTACTGGACAGATTTGATTGTCTATGCCTATACTCTTTTTAGTGGCTGCAATTAAGGCGACTGGCCGATTCACCTAGTAACCGATGGAAAGGAGTCACCGTGAACTTCCCATTCTTCGCACGTGGCGCCGGAACAAAGCCCCGCGCGGGCGCTACCCCGCTATTAGATCTTTGGCCCGACCGGGCCCACACCGTCGAGTCCGATTTCAACTATGGCCTTTGCCGGTTCACCCTTGACTGCTCCTGCGGGGTGCATTTTGACACTCCATATATAGATGAGGCCTTGGAATGGCGTGAACTGCACGTGCAGCTCGCACCATTGGCCGACCAGCTACCGGCGTAGGCCGTGGGCAAAATCCCGGCCAAGATTGAAATCACCAACAAGGCTGACGCCGGTAAGGCTCTAGAAAAAGCCACTAAGGATTGGCGCGCCGCCAAGAAACGCGAGCGGGCGGCCCGCGATGTGCTGGCCGCTGTGGTTGCCGAAGCAGTGCACGGCGGCTTCCTGACTGAAAACAAAGCCGCGAAAGTCACCGCCATCCCACGCATGACCATCCGCAAGATGCTGGGCAAAGGCTAGGCATTACAGTCAAAACTATGAAGCTACGCAAGCCCATCATCTCGGCCGCGGCAATCACCTGCCTGCTGCTGGCACCGATCACAACTGCGGGTGCCGCAACAGCCAACGCGAGCCCAGGTCGCGAGAGCGCAAAAATCCTCAGTGCCTCTTGGGGTAAAAACGGAGGTAACTCCTGCCCAAGTGGTGGCGCCGGCTTCGACAATTTGCCGGTCACCTTCAACTGGTTCATCAAGCCAGCATCGGTCGCACCAACTGATTTTGTAATTACCCGTGACGACGGCACCACAACAAACCCGGTATGCGCGCTGCTGTTTCCCCCGGATGAAAGCAATGAACGGCAAACCGTGAACCTCATCGGCGACTTTGGTGATCCTGCCGGCGTGCGCCCGATCACCGTCACCGTGACCGGTGCACTTCAAGGTCATGCCATGGACAGGGATCGCTGGCAGGATATCCCCGCCGGTTTAACTCATGAAGTAGATCAAATTGAGGGCGGACCGTATATCGCCGACGCATGGGTGCTCACCCCTAAGCAACTAAAAGGTGACAGCAATCGCTGCACCGTCGGGGAGAACTTCGTGCGCGTGGCGTGGTCGAACGGCATGACTGCTTACCCAGACGGTGCCGAAATCGGCGCCGCCGTCGTCAACTCATACCGCGCGGTCTTCACCCTGCCCAGCGGCAAGGCACTAATTGTCAAACCTTTGGCTGTTGGCGATCTAGCCGACCACTCCACGACGGCGATGGACGACAACATGCATGACCTGTGCCTGCCGGCCTTGCCTAAAGGTGCAAAGTTGATCGGGGTGCGAGTTGGTGCGTCCTTACTGCGTGACCCAAATGGTGACCCGAACTTGGTGCAAGACTTCAAGTCATGATTTCCCCGGGGCTAGCACCGTGCACCCGTGCGCGCTAGGACTTATTATGTCGAGATGCCCATAACTAAGCGCCTGCTGACCGCAACTGCCGCCATCGTCCTTGTCCTGACCGGGGCAAGTGCGCCCGCCACCGGGGCGCCGGCCCCGGACTTGACAAGTGGCGGCAACCCGCCCGGTGGCTGGGTGGTTCCGAGCGACCTTTACACCACCATGTTCGGGGGCGTGGGTGTGGGCGAACCACAGGGCACTGTGATAGCCGACTCCGGTTTTAGGCCCTACCCGCATGGTTTCCCAATCCCCAACTGGGGTTCGGCGCAGGATTTGGCTTCGTCCTCACTCGTCTTTGGTATCCCCGAGCGACTTACCCTCACCCAACTCCAAAATGGGGAGTACAGCGATCCGGCGCCCCTGAACGCCCTGGCCTTGCGCCGCACCCTCGGTGACGGCGTCTGTAAAGATCCAAAAGCCATTGACCCAAAGACGGGGGAGTGCGAACTAATTTTGGGCGCTGTGCTGCTAGCTAAGTCAATTGAAAGTGCAGGCCTCGGCGGCCACTGCCTGGGCATCGCGGCCGCGGCCGCGGCGGTCTACAACGGGCAACTTCCAGCCAACCAGGTCGGGGCCTCAGGCTTGGGCATTAACGCCGCCAACCCGATGGGTGACCGCGCGATTCAAACTATCACTCGACTTTTCGGCACCCAGTACCTCAACCCCGACATGCTTAACCACGTCAAGGAGGGTCAGTCACCGACCGAAGTTGTGCAAACACTCATCAAGACGCTGCCTAGTGGGCAGGTGCCATTCGTTCTAACTTTGTACGGCAGCGGCGGTGGGCATGGCATCACTCCTTATGCCGTCCTTGACCGCGGCAATGGGCTTTACGACATAGCGGTCTACGACAACAACTACCCATTTCGCGCACTCACATTAACCATCGACACCGTGGCGAACACCTTCGTCTATACCTCAGCGACGAACCCGAACTCACCCACCTACACGTGGTCAACCGCGAATGACTCAGCCATCGCTTTGATACCCCTTGATGACATCCTCGCCGTGCAACCCTGCCCGATCTGCCGCGGCGAGGATGAGGGGACATTGGTGGCCTTTAGCTCCTGGTCGATGGCCAACAGTGGCCTGATCAACATCGGTCTCACCGACTTGCAAGGCGCGGAACTTGCGAAGAATCTCTACCGACTGTTAAACCCATTGAACCCCAGCACCGGTAAGCAACAAAGTGCCCCGCTGATTGTGGTCAGCCCAGGGGTGGACTTTGGGGTAACCGTTCAAACCGGTGCCCTCGCCACCCCGCAATCCATGGAGGTCTACGCCATGAGCAACGGGGCGTCAGATGTGCTAACCGTGGAGAAACTTCCGTCAAACGGCACCTTGAACTTCTTCGTCAGCGATACGAGCACCGGCTTCCTGTCGAACAAACCGTCGTCCCCGCGAGTTGAGAACCTGCAAGATGGGAAAATCAATAGCTACTCCGTAAATGGCCATCCACTTGAACTCCCAGCGGGAGTCTTCGTCGACCAGGCGAACAATCAGGACACCAATTCGGTGAAATTCAGGAGCTCAGCCAAAAGAACACTTGCATGGAACGTGCAAGTGGTGCAGAACCCAAGTACGACGGAGTCCGGTTGGGTCGGACTTAGTGTTGACGTTCCCGCTGGCGGGAGAATCTTGGTTGACTACACCAAAACCACGCCCACGGTGCCACCGCAGGCGTGGGTGATTAGCAAGACCAATGACCGCACTCCAATCAAAATGGTGAAGGTGACACCTGCTTTGCTCCTGCAAGAAGCAAAGCAGGTCTACAACGCCTACGGCCCCGGCTGACGGGCCAGAAGCACGTAAGCCACAATTACGGCATGAGCCAAATGAGCGTTGAACCAGTGAACCCTTCATGGACGGCGACCAAGGTCGTTGCGATCGTCGTCGCCGTCATCACGGCGGCTTACATGCTGCCGTGGGCGATCGCCGCGGTGCGCGATGTTCCGCATTGGGCAGTATTTTGGGTGAATCTCCTATTGGGCTGGACGATCGTCGGCTGGATCATCGCCTTGGTGATGGCGCTGCGCCGGCAGCGGGTCATTCTCGTTCCGTAGGTGCCTGACCCGCAGTGGTGGTTGCGAAGGCAGTCACTCAAGTGTCGGGCGCTGAGCCAGCACGAATGGGCATCGTTCAACCCCGATTCCGGTCCTTGCAACATCTATGCTCGGAGGCATGCGAATCACCCCACGCATCGCCGTGACCACCATCGCCGCGCTGACCCTGTCACTCGGGGCCATGCCATCCGTGGCGCACGCGGACACCATCCCCACCGTGCACTTCCGCGATCTCGTCTCGGGGCAGTCAACGCTGGCATACGGAGAGGCGTTCGGCGTGTGGTCCTGCTGGTCCAACCCGAAGCTCAACGTCAGCCTTTACGCCATGGATGCCGATGGCACATGGCAGACGGTGTCCACCGACAATTCGCTCACGAAGGATCCGACGAACTGCAACGTTGGCGGCCTGCCGTACAGAGCCGTGAACGCGTGGACGGTCAACATGAAGGGCTCGCAAGCATCGGGAGTGCAGCGAGGTGTCATCGTTCTCGGACTGGGAACAAAGCCAACCTCGCCCACGTCTGCTTTCGCTCTCGCGCAGACGCGGCAGGTGTCGGGAGGCGCGGGCAGGAACCTCCAGTGGGCTGACCTGAGTGCCGGGAAGGTCGCGCTCCCACTGGGAGCATCGGTAAGCGTCACCTACCCGGGTTGCGGGGCGAACAACCTGTACGCCCTCGACAGCACCGGCCTCCTCGGCTCGTGGAAGCAGGTCGCCAGCGACTGCGGCGACTCATGGAAGGTCAACTCACCGGGGAGTCAGGGGACCGGGACGCAGTCCGGGATGACCCTCCTTGCCGCGGGACCCGCCAAGCCCCAGTACACGTACGGGCTCGCCAAGGTCACCCAGTAGGTCCGTCGTCGGGAGACCTCACGGAGGCCTCTACATCAGCGGGTACGGAAGAGGGCCAGGCATCGCCCGGCCACGACCGGCCACGACCGGCGCCACGATCACGTCCACCTCGACTTCACTCCGAGTCGAGCCCCCGACCTATCAGAAGAGGGAAGAAAATTGTAAAAACTCTTACTCAAAGATTGTGCGCTAGTAAAAAGAAATCGCACTGCATTTGTTAGACCTTTAAATTGTATATACTTAATTAATATAAATTAAAGGGAGTAATACATGCCTAGTTCGCGCACTCTTGCCTTGACCGCCGCAGTTGCTGCATTCGCTCTCATCTTCACTTCTGTACCCGCCAAAGCGGTAACAATTTCACCAGCCGAGGTAGCCGATGCCTACTCCGTGATGCTCAACACGACGCAGGCCAAGCTGGTCGGGATCGGCAAGGAGAATGTCTCGAACTTCGGGGTCGCGAACTCAACCAAGGGCTCCCCTGACGCACCATGCTTGTGCCTACTGTCCGGCAGCACTTCAATCAAAGGAAAGGGGGCTCAGGATCTGATCTCCTCAGAGGTCCTCAGCCTTGATGGAGACAACGTCACCACGATCGGGCAGGAGGTCCACTGGTTCGCGAACGAAAAGAAGGCAAAGAAGGCTTACGACTTGCTGGTGCAGAAGATCAAGGCCTGCGAGGGCCAGCACACCCATACACCGGAATCCAACAACGACACCTCGTTAACCATCACTAGGAACATCACCAACAGTGAGAAGAAGGCCAAGGATGGCGATACATTCCTGTGGGTCAACTCCGAGACCATCCTGGGTGACCCCACCGCAAACTTCTCGGATCATTCCTACACGACCTTCCGACTGTTCGGGAACTACATCCAGGTCCTAGACCTCGAGACCGAAGGCAATAACGCACCTGCCCTGACCAAGAAGCAGATGACTGCAGCAGACCTACTCACCGATTCACTCGGAGATGCTTGGCGCGGGAAGTTCATGTAATTACATTCAGGTGGCTCCCCCTCTCACATTCCTGTGAGGCGGGGGCCTTCTTTTTTGGTGCGTGAGGGGGGAGTTGAACCCCCACACCCTTTCGAGTACACGGACCTGAACCGTGCGCGTCTGCCTATTCCCCCACTCGCGCTCACGCCTTTCGGCGCAAAGCGAACGATACAAGCGCCCATTTAGCCATTGCATCCCGCGGGCATCGATCTACATGAACTGCGCCTGCCAAGCATCTCCGAGCGAATCGGTCATGTTATCCAAGGTCGCGATCTGCTTCTTGGTAAAAGGTTTCGCGTCGAGACCCTCAGCTTGGATGTCCATGACCTGGATGAAGTTTCCGAAGGTGCGCACCGTTGTGTAGTCGTAATCGGATAAGGATGACGTGGCGTCGGCATCAATGGTTTTGGAACTGATCCAAAGGAACTCATCGCCATCCTTCGACTTCTTGGTGCCGTTGGTCAATAACGCAGGGACGCCGACAGTGGTCTCACCAGAAACCTCTGTTGCGTCGCCCATCTGCTGCCCCACACACATCTTCAGCTGCTTCACGATGGCGTTGTAGGCCTTCTTGGCCGACTGCTCATTTGCGTACCAATGGATCTTCTGGTCGACTTCAAATTGCAAATAAAGACTCAAGTCACCAAAAGCAGAAGTGAGTAGGCGCCCCGCGCCTTGGCCTTCAATCCCGGTGCCGCCCGTCAATTCACATAACCACAGACCGTCCGGTGTGCCCTTGGTGGCAGATGCGATTGAGAAATCAGCTAAATAATGCTTTTTTACCCCCAACGCCTGAGCCTGCGATGCGGTGAGCATTACGGAGTAGGCATCGGCGACGACCGGCGGCGAGAGCGTCGCCGCTTGGGCCGGCACTGAAGACATAACAACCGCAGTTGTAGTTGCGATCGCTATCAGGGCGAGGGCACGGGGTAGGCGCATTTACACTCCAGACATAGGCAAGCCGAGTGAATCAACTGGCAGACTTAAACTACCTTACTAACCGGCAGTCAGGGGCTTAGTCTTCAGGAATGGCCCAATTGCGTGATACTGCCAGCGGTGTTGAAGTGCGGTTATCAAAGTTGGAGCAACTAGGGGCCCTGCACCGTGGCTTCACCATCCCCCGTGGCGCCATCGCCTCCGATGAAGTAATCACCGACCCGTGGCCAGAACTTAAAGGCTGGCGCGCGCCGGGCACTGGTTTCCCCTGGGTCATCATGCTCGGCACGATGCGCTACCGGGGCAACAAGGACTTCTGTGCGATCTACCACCGGCGCCCGGCCCGGGTGATCACCTGTCACGGTTATGAATTCACGCGAATCATCGTCACGACCACCTGATTTCCGGCCCACTAGACCCTATTTGCGGCCAGCTGCACTTGTCCAGATTCACTGGGCCGGCCCCCCGGGCGCCTCCCGCCAGCCCCCGTCGCGGCGGGTTACCATCAAGGTTGACTGATTTACCGGCTTTCAGGGAGTGCAAGTGGGGTTGCTGGAACGGTTCGAGGACTCCCTCGACCGCATGGTTAATGGCGCTTTTGCCCGGGCCTTTAAGGCCGAGGTGCAGCCGGTTGAGATCGCCGCCGCCCTACAGCGCGAAATTGACGACCGGGCGGCAGTAACCGGCCGCGATCGCACCGTCATCCCGAATATCTTCAATGTCGAGCTTTCGGACCACGACTACAAGCGGTTGGCCGTATTTCGCGATGCCCTGCAAACTGAACTCGGCGATTTGGTGAAGGCTTACGGCACCGAGCAGCAGTACACCCTGCTTGGCTCGGTGCACGTGAGCATCAGCACCGACGAGGATCTGGAGACCGGGATCTTCCGGGTGCGCAGCGAGGCGCGCGCAGAGGTCAGCGCCAAACAGGTGGGCGGTGATGCGCCCATCGGGGAGCAACCGCGCTTGGTTCTGGGCGATACCGCTTACCCATTGGTGCGCGCCATCACCCGGTTGGGTCGCGGGAGCGAAACCGATATCCGTGTTGAAGATCCGGGATGCTCGCGCAATCACTGCGAAATCATCCTGGGTCAACCGGCGCTGGTTCGTGATCTCGGCTCAACCAACGGCACTTTCGTCAACGGGGCCAAGATCACCGAAGCACCCATCGAAGACGGCGGCTCGGTTTCCTTGGGCTCAACCACCTTGGTGTTCCGGAGCGGCTGATTGTGTCCGAGCTTGCGCTCACCCTCATCCGCCTCGCCTTTTTGGGCCTGTTGTGGTTGTTCGTCCTGATGACAATCTTGGTGCTGCGCCGGGATCTGCGCCAACCTGCTGAGACCAGGCCCACCGGCCGTGCGCGCCCGCCCAAAGCGCCCAAGCCCGCGAAAGTCGCTAGGTCCGCGAAGGTGCGCGGCACCAAACTTGTTGTTACCGAAGGCCCATTGACGGGCACCGTGATTCCATTGAATACCGCGCAGGTGACCATCGGTCGCGCACCCGACTCCACCATCGTGATCGACGACGATTACGCATCGAGTCGACATGCACGGGTCTACCCATCCGAAGGGGCTTGGGTAGTTGAAGATCTCGGATCCACAAATGGCACGTGGATTGATCGCACTCGAATAACTACCCCGACCGTGCTGCCTGTTGGCGTGCCACTTCGCGTGGGCCGAACCACCTTGCAGTTGCAAAGGTAACGCGACATGTCACTGCATCTTCGCTATGCGGCCCGCTCTGACGTCGGCCTGATCCGACGCGGAAATGAAGACTCCGGCTACGCCAGCCCGCGCATACTTCTCGTCGCCGACGGTATGGGTGGTCATGCCGCCGGCGAGTTGGCCTCGGCGTCGGCTATCGCAACGGTCGCAGACCTTGAGGTTCACCCGCCGGAGGCAACCGATGTATTAAGTGCACTGGCCGACGCCATTGATGAAGTTGGTATTGCAATCGGCGGGGTAATAGCGGCTGACCCAGAACTAACCGGCATGGGCACCACCGTCACCGGCATCTACTGGCTCGGTGATCGCATCGCCTTGGTGCACGTTGGCGACTCCCGCGCGTACCTATTGCGCGAAGGTGAATGCGCGCAACTCACGCACGATCACACTTATGTCCAGACTCTGATCGACGGGGGCAGTATTTCACCGGCCGACGCCGCGATTCACCCCAAACGATCACTCCTAATGCGAGCGGTGGATGGCATCAACCCGGTGGAGCCGGATTTGTCCATGCGTGAAGTTCGGGTCGGTGATCGGTATCTCTTGTGTTCGGACGGCCTGTCCGGCGTCTTGAGTTTCGAGGAGATCACCGAGTGGCTTGGTCAGGGTGATCCCACCGGGTGCGTGACCGCACTCGTTGATTTGGCACTTGAGCGTGGGGCGCCCGATAACGTCACGGTGGTCATCGCCGATGTGGTTGAGGTCGAAGAACTTGCAGATGGCGTCAGCGACGATCTGGAGCCGGTGCTGCCTGTCGTGGTTGGCGCGGCAGGTGAGCCAAGGGTGCGCCTTCGGCTACCAAATGTGCACTTCCCCGACGACGCCCAACTTGATCCCGATCGCCCCGATGCACCGCCACCGGCAGTCGGTGGCCCGCCGACCGCACCCCTTGCCCTTATCGACTCCGAGTTGGTGGTGCCGGCCGCAGAGCGCGCCTACCGCGATTCACACGCTAAGGCAGCCAAGGGCGGGCGGCGGCGTGAGCAACGTCGCGTCGCATTGATCAGTGTTATTGCCCTCGCCTTGGTCATTGCCGCCTTGGCCGGTGGGTTGTTGGTTGCCCGCAATTGGCTCACCTCGCAGTGGTACGTGGGCGTAAACGGAAATCCTGGGACCGGCACCGTCGCCATCTACAACGGGGTGCCGGGCACGCTCACCTGGATCCCCCTTTCGCAACTGACCACCGACACCGGATTACCGGTGGGGGCTCTGCCCCTTTTTGACCAGGAGTTAGTGAGCAAGACCATCCCCGCCGGTGACGCCGCCGACGCCGAGCGCATTGTCATTGAGCTGCAATCGCGCGCGGCCGGCTGCAGGGTTTTGATTCCGCCCCCAGGTTGCCCCGGAGCCATTTCGTGAGCGGAAGTGAACCGCAAACCGTCAGGCGCCAACCAAGTCGCCGCGGCGCCGAACTGCTGCTACTGATCTGCGCGTGGGCCCTCGGTGTCCTTGGCACCTTGCAAGTCGGCTGGTCCACCGGTGAAGGCACCCCGAGTCGCCTATGGATCACCGTCGCGGTGGTTGGGGTGCTCGCCCTGGCAATGCACCTGGTGGTGCGCTGGAAAGCCAGATATGCCGACCCGATCTTGCTGCCGGTGGCCACCTTGCTCACGATCCTTGGCCTGGTGATGATCTACCGGATTGACGTGGCCGCGGCCCAGCGCGCGGAGCGCAACAGTGCGCCCGAGCCGACCCCGGATGTCTACGCGCAGTTGACCTGGTTCGCAATCGCCGTGGTGCTATTCATTGCGGTGCTGGTCTTGGTCAAGGACCATCGCAGGTTGCAGCGCTACACCTATTCCTTCGGGCTGCTTGGTCTCATTCTCCTAGTGCTGCCATTGGCGCCAATAATCGGTACCACCGTCAACGGGGCAACCCTTTGGGTGCGCATCGGCGGGTTTTCGTTCCAGCCCGCAGAAGCGGCCAAGATTTTGCTCACCTTGTTCTTCGCGGGCTACCTCGTCGTCAAACGCGATTCCCTGGCCTTGGTTCGAACCAAGTTCCTAGGGCTCGGGTTTCCGCAGGTACGTGACCTCGGCCCCCTCGTCATCGCCTGGGTGGTCTCACTCGGGGTGCTGGTATTTGAACGCGATCTTGGTACCTCGCTACTTTTCTTCGGACTGTTCATCACGATGCTCTATATAGCCACGCAACGTAGATCGTGGTTAATAATCGGCTCGCTGTTCTTCGCAATCGGGGCCTACTTGGCCTATCAACTATTTGAGCATGTCCATAACCGTGTGACAGTTTGGTTGGACCCTTGGGCCTACGCGGACACCACCGGCTATCAGATTGTGCAATCTCTCTACGGTTTCGCCAACGGCGGCATCATGGGCGCTGGCTTAGGGCAGGGCTTTCCAACATTCGTGCCGTTCGCAAATACTGACTTCATCGTCGCAGCCATCGGTGAAGAGCTCGGCTTGGCCGGCATGTTTGCCCTGCTCATGCTCTACGCGGTGCTAATCGAACGCGGGTTGCGCACCGCGGTTTCCGTGCGCGACTCATTCGGTCA
>CAJBZP010000098.1 GCA_903960135.1 uncultured Actinomycetes bacterium
CAATCTAGTTAGTGAAATGCCAGGTCAAGACTGGGTCTTCCCGAATGTGATCGGCAGGGATCTGCTCGGCACCGAATTCAAGTTGCCTATGCACGGATCAGCACGATGAGGGCATGCATCTTGAAACCGCCGGTGCGGCCAATGCTGCTGGGGTAAGGCAGATCTGCGACCTAGTGGCGGCAGATCCTCGTTGGTCTAGCCAAGTGGTTCACCGGTGAACTAGGCTTCCTTCACTGCACTTTTGGAGGCAAAATGAGCCGGTTGGCACGCTCGGTTTTGGTTGCGGTCGCAAGTTCAGCACTGGTGCTAGGTGGGGTGGCAGGTGCGCGGGCAGCAGGTTCCCTCTCGGCTACTCCGACGACGATTGCCGGAGCGACGATCGATGTCACGGCGCCGACGGCAAGCTCACCCCCCGGTGTCTCACCCGAGGTTTACTACGACTCTGCTACGGGCACGTACTACCTCTACACAACCAACAATCCGACCGGTGTCTATACCAGCACCGATGGCACCAATTGGACGTCAGTCGCCGGTGCGACCATGCCTCAGGGGTTCGACTGGTCGATTGTGAAAATGGGTCCAAGTGATTACCGGCTCTACTACTCGTCGATGAATCCGAACGTGCCGGCAATTGTCTCTTGCACTCAGCAGCGCAAGGATTTCCACTATGCAACGTCGTCAGATTTGTTGCATTGGACCGCGCAGCCGCAGATCCTGCTCGATGACATCGGCTGCGGGGTGCCGCATGTGCTGCGCAAAACCGATGGCAGTTACCTGCTCTACTGGAACACCATCACCGACAAGCACGGCATTCATATCGCTACCTCACCAGATGGGCTCACCTGGACGAAGCTAAGCGGGATCATCGCTGATGATCCGGATCTAGTTGACCCGGCGCCTTTGCAGATGCCGGACGGCACCTTCTTGATGATCGGGTCGACCACCGGTGGCGGTGGCTCAAACCAGCAATTGCGCATCTTGAGTTCGGCTGATGGTTTGACCTGGAGCTTGCGTAACACCGCGCTCTATGCGCCCGCTGGGATCAGCGTGCTGGATCCATCGGTTGAACTGATTGGCGATCAACTGCGGGTGTGGTTCGGCTATACGCAGGGCCGAGACCATTCGGCTTCCCGGATCGCCAGCGGCCTGTTGAATCTGAAGGCAGGGACGGTAGACACCGCCAAGCCAACGACCTCAGGTAAGACCCTTGGGCCATGCAAGAAGGCCGGCGCGAAAGTCACAAAAAAGGGCGTGACGGCGGTTTGCACCAAGGTCAAGGGCAAGCTGGTTTGGGTCGTTAAGGCGTAGCGGGCTCAAATCAAGGGTGCCGCTATCCCTCGCCCGGATCAGCCCGGAGCTGCGCGGCAACGCTCGGAAACCGCTCGACTGCCCACCGGCTAGGATCGGCAGCCGAGGGTCGCGATGTGATGAACCGCTTTCATGCTTGCATTCGTTCTCTGGGTCGCTAGCTCAATGGTAGAGCTGCGGACTTTTAATCCGTAGGTTCGGGGTTCGAGCCCCCGGCGACCCACCGGCAAATC
>CAJBZP010000099.1 GCA_903960135.1 uncultured Actinomycetes bacterium
CACCGCCGGTCTCTGGCACCTTCGAATCCACCCGGTGGTTATGCACGTATTGGCTGCGCGTCATTGAAGCCCGTGATGGGCAGCACAAGGATTCGGTCACCACGAAATTGGTCAAAGTGGTGCCGGCTTGCGCGAGCGCGGTCAGCCGCGGGACCTCCTGAAATAGCGGCCAGTCCAAATCGTCCGCGAGCAATAGCACTACGTTTTTTATCCGTGCTACACCGGACCCATCGTCAGAATCATCGTCGGGATCAACAGCTGACCCCGCGGGCGCAATCGCAGGTGCCGGCGACCGGCTTGAATCCGGTGTCGGCGCTGCACTCGGCGGTGCCGGGGTAGCACTTGCTACCGGCTCCGCCCCGGTGGCCTGCGGCGATGGCTGGACAATTAAGCCCGGAATTGCAACCACCACCGCAACACTGAGCCCGGCGGCGAATAACTTGGCGATACCGGCAGCCCGACTGCGCTTACCTGCTTCGGGCAACAAAATCTCCAGGTGACTTGGGCTGGGAGCGACCAAGTGGCGGTCAGGTTTTCGAGGATACCCCACAGCGCACGGGCGGGCAGACCCCTGCAGACCCCTGCAGACCCCTGCCGACCCCTGCCGAGCCGTGCCCAGTGGGCCCGTCCCGGTGGGCTATCCTGACAAAATGAGTTCGTCACCGGGGCCCTTACGCCTCGGGACCCCGCCCGGGTCAATGCTCCTTCATATTGGCGTCCACAAGACCGGCACCACCGCCGTCCAGACCGCCTTGGCTAACTCCCGTGACATCTTGGGTAACTGGCAGGTGCGCTACCCGGGGCAACTGATGGCCCATCGCGACGTGGCCTCATCGGTAATGGGCCGCCCCCTTGGCTGGCGCACCGACGGCGCCCGGCCACCGCAGCAGGCACTGTGGAACCAGGTGGTCAAGGCGGCCCACGCCTACCAAGGCATCACGGTTATCTCCAGTGAGTTCTTCGCGGAGTCCCCAGACGAAGTGGTACGCCGGATTGCCAAAGACATGACATGCGAGCAACTGCGGGTTGTCGTCACCTTGCGCAATCTTGGCCGCATCTTGCCTTCGGCCTGGCAGCAAAACCTAAAATCCGGGTTCGAGATCCCATATTTGCCCTGGCTGCAGCGAATGCTCTTCCAAGATGACGAGGCCACGCGAAACACCATTTTTTGGCGGCGCCACCGCCACGACCTGTTGGTTGAAAGATGGGCCGGCATTGTCGGTGCCGAGCACGTGACCGTGGTGGTGGTTGATGACCGAGCGCGCGAGGGCATCTTCCACAATTTCGAGGACCTCCTCGGCTTACCGAGACAAACCCTTTATGACCGGCGCGGTGAAGTATCGAACAGGTCGCTGACGCTGGCCGAAGCCGCCTTCCTGCGCCGCCTGAATGTGGCGGTCGGCGGCTCAGAGGGCTGGCGGGCCTACCCGAACCGGGTACAGGCCGCGATGGTCAAGGCGTTGGTGGAGGGCCGGGCACCTGACCCTGACGAAGCCGGCATGGCTACCCCGCAATGGGCCATGGACCGAGCCGCCGAACTTGCCGGCCAGATGATTAACCGCATCGAAGCCAGCGGTGTGCATATCGTCGGTGACCTAGCGGTACTTCGACAGCAGCTGACCGGGCCCCAAGATGCCACCGATGATGCGGCTGATCTGCCGGTTGACAGCGCCATAGCCGCGATGCTCGGCGCCCTGCAGGGCAGTACGTCTCCCGGGCCCGGAGCCAGCCGACGCCCTGCCGCATCCTGGGTTCACCGCGCGCGCACCTTGCTAGGTGTCAAAAAAACGCCTTAGGTAACCTTCCGCAGCGTCGGCGACGGTAACTTGTGGCTAGCGGTAACTGAGAAATCGATAGGCGTTTTGCCATTGCCTTTTGGCCTTGTTGGTGTTCTCATTGAGATTCGTCGCCAGTAGCGGCGCCACTTACGAATGGGAAGGAACCATAATGTCGAAGAGTGAAGTTAGTGCTCCGGTTAGTTCAGCGGCCAGTGCTCGAATGGCCCTTGGTGTTAGTTGGGTGCGCCCGGGTGCCGGCAGTATTGACGGAACCCTAAGCCCCTCAAATGTGACAATATACGAATACCGTTGTGATGGGACATGTTTTGCGGGCAACGAAGAGTAGCGCTGTTCCCTACCGCTAGGCGGGATATTTCAAGTGCACTGCCGACCCCAGACCGCCAATGGCTTGGGGTCGGTTGTTTGCGTAAGCGCATTGGGCCACTCCAATAACTGGCTGGTCCCTCACCGTGATCCGCACCACCGCCGCAGGTGCTACCGCTCAGGGATTCAAGCACGGAACATCGTCGGCGACGCCGCCACGGGCAACCGTCGCGAGCAGTCTGACGGCGTCGGCATCGGTAACGATAGCCATGTGCTTGATGCCGGGGAGCCCAAGCATGTCGCACCGACGATCACTGGTCCAACGCGCCGGGGCTTCGTTCATCCATGCGCTGTCACCGCCGTCGCCGTCGGCCTCGATCGACGGGGCGTCAGGCTGATCGGATATCTCGGGCGCAGCGTCGAAGGCGTAACCGACTGTGGTGGGTAGGTCAATCCCGTAGACGAAACGGGCAGGGACGGGCAATGGCACCCCGCTCTCATCACCGCTCGTGAACCACTCCTGCCGCTGCAATGCGTAGCGCTCCGTTGCGCGCGCCATCGCCACCGCCCCTCCCTCCTGTAGCAGGGATGTGTTGTCCAGAGCCCGAAACTCTTCCTCCCCGATCTTGTACAACACGTTGTCGCCGTAAACGGAGTACTGCAAGTCCAACGCCAGTTGTCCAACCCAGGTGGGATCGACGGGCGATGCATCGACAGCGCCTGGATCCCAAGACCAGCCCGCGCTAAAAGCCCACCGCATGCAATCACTGCACCCGGAGTACTGACCGGCGAAGCCGAACAAGGAGGCGACATTGTCGCTCACCCATGCGGGGTCCAAGGTGCGCAAAGCATGATCGGCCATCAGGCAGCCCTGACTGTGGCAGGCGATGACAGCCTTTAATCCACCGGCCGCCGCGACGGATCGCTCCACAACTTTTTGTAGGTCCGCGGCGAAGGAGTTCGCACCCGGTGCATACCGGTAGTCGTATGGCAAGCACCGAAGGGACACGTCGGTCGTCCAGCCTTGTTCACTGAGCAGGTTCGCCAACGGCAGGTACTGGGGGCACTCGGCATGAAAATCCGCACCCAGCGACACCGGTGCGACTGACACGCCCGGGGCGTTGGTCGCTCGACCCGTACTGTCGATGTCCAGTGCCAGCCATTCGCGCACGCGGTCCACGTCAGACTCAGCGAGGCCACTGTGCTGGGAGTAGTCAAGTGCACTCGTCGCCGGCGGTGGCAGCAGGTCTGGTGACGTCATGGCTGGGACTAGGAAACTAAAAGAGCTCGCTCCCTCGACATCGACCGCGAGTGCGCTCATCCCCAGTCCGGGCGCGAAGACGATCGGCGGCACGGCAGCGGTGTCCGCCGGCCCGCTGCATGCGGTCAGCCCGGTGGCCAAGGCCAAGCCAACTAGGCCCAGCGCACCGGCTCGCGTGGCGTTCTCAAGTCTTAACATCCACAACCACGATATCCACTGACCCCCGCAGGCACAAAGTTTTCGAGGTGCCCGATCACACCGACCGCGCCTCACGCACCGCTGAGTCCGTTTGCCTGACCCGCAGCAGCAAGGCTGTCGACGTAATTTACGACGCGGACTACCGCCTACATCTGAACTTCTATTTAGTGGCCGGCGACCGCGGGAACATCCTGAGTCGGAGCATTCCCGCGCTTCTTTTCCAAGTGCGAGTACCCGATCGTGATCGCCGAGGCGAGCAGGACGAGACCCGCGCCGATCAGCACATCCTGAGCCCGCTGCTCCCCGAGGTTCGCAACCTGTGCGCTCGACGATGCGGTGAAGCAGATGATGGTCGGGGTGATCAGGGCCATGTATACCCAGTAGTGCGGGCTGAACTTCGCTGTGAGCGCGGCGATTCCGAAGACCAGGCCGATCACGTAGAGCACGACCAGAGAGTGAACCTGAAGTACGAGCACAGAGACGACGACCATGCCGAGCAGGGTGCCGACCACGCGCTGAATGGTCTTGCTTAACGTGCCGACATCGCCTACCTGAACAAGCACGAGGATGGTCGAGATCAGCCAGGCACCTGCATATTGCTTGGTGTCGGCAAGTACCCAGTAGGTCACGCTCGTGCAGAGCACGGTGATGACGATCGTGTACGGAGCCGATTCACTGCGCGGCTGCGGCTTGGGTGCGGGCATGCGGACCTTGCGCAGGAAGTGCGGGAAGACGAGAACCGGCAAGATGCCGCCGACGAAGAAGGTGATCGCCATCCAGATCAGGAAGGTGCTGTCGGTGCGATCGACGACCTTGTCAGCGCCCCAGAACGGCGGCGAGATGATCATCCAGCCCATGAACATCGGCACCAGCATCGTCGCGCGATGCAGACCGTAATGAGACATGCGCCCCAACACCAGACACATCAGCGCCATGAATGCCGCACCCGCAATGGGCGTGCCGCCGACCACGATTGCCACCGGGGTCGCGATCGCGGTGATGAATACGGTGTAGGTCGCTACGCCGGTACCGCCCATGAGCAGGGCGACGAAGCCGAGAATGAAGGCACCGGTCGCCCAGGTGACCGCAGGCTCCTTGGTAATGGCCAGCAGCAGCACAGAAGGAATAACGCTGATCAGTACCACGATGGTCGAGATCAACGCCCGCTTGCCGAGCTTCGCATACAGCGGCTTCGAAGCCGGTGCGGCAGTTGTGGCGCTCATCAGATGCTCACCAGGGCGAAGTCACCCGTGAACGAGATCGCCTGCACGCGCGCAGGCTTGGTGAAGTCCGTTGATGCAAGATCCACGACGTACCAGGTCGGATCAGTAACGGTGCGATACGCGTAACGCTTGCCCGTGAGATTGCAGATGGTGTCCCAGACAGTGACTTCGTCGACAAGACCTGAGGCCCCGAGGGATTCCTTGACGATGCCGGGCACCATGTCGAAGGAGTTCAGGATGTGCATGGTGAACTGCTCAGCCTGCGCGCCCGTGGCGGGAACGTCGGAAAGTGCCACCTGCGCAGCAGCGCGCACGAACCGCGCAGGCGGGGTGAAATCACCGGGCAAGCCAATCAAGCCCTGGCCTTGTCCCAAGGCTGTGATCGTGAATGAACCGAAGGTCTGAGCAGCGGGTGTGTCGTTGCTGATGCCGACGTAGTTATTCAGGTTCGTCAGATGCCAGTCCATGTACGGCGCATTCGTGCCCACACCAGTCGGGTTGTCGACAATCGCCCAGCCCGTGGCATGGAACTCTATGGCGATCGAACTGGTGGCGTCGTGCACCAGGCAGTGAATCGGCGGAGCGAAGCCCATGCCCGGATCGAAACCCCAGACATTCACGCCGACCATGGCCGCCTTGACCTCGGCGATGCTCGAGCAGGTGCCGAGCAGGTAGGCGATGAGATCAGCCTCGGAAAGATCGGTGCCGTCGCCCTTGAACGGCTGGTAGGTGCAGTAACCACCGGGCATATAGAGGAGATGCGCAGAGAGCCCTGCATCATTCATGCCATCGATAAGCAGTTCGGGCTTGCCGAAGGCGCACATCCCGACAATTCCGTGGGTCGCTGCCCAGGCCTTTCCCGACTTTCCACCTGATGCCACACCGACGCTGGCGAAATTGGAGGGAAGTGCGGCAAGCGCCGTGGGCATCGCGGTCGGGAATTCCAGGCTGCGCCCGATAACGACGCTTCCGTCAGAGGCCTTCTTGGTCTTGAAGTTCGTGCACATAGTTCCCCCGAAGGCAGCCTGGCGTCACCTGTCGGACGCTCCTGGCGAGGCTACAGG
>CAJBZP010000100.1 GCA_903960135.1 uncultured Actinomycetes bacterium
CACGGGCTACTAAACCGGTGGCCTCCAGCCGGCCAACTTGGTGTGAGAGGCGACTGCGGGAAGCCAACGTGGCCTCGGCCAATTCGCTCATACGAAGCCGTTTGCCCTCGCACTCACTGAGGCGGACCAAGATCTCATAGTCGGCGATGGTTAAGTCGTGCTGGCTCTGCAGCTCGGAATTTAGTTGGTGATCGAGGAGGGTCCACGCAGTTATGAAGCTGCGCCAGGATTGCTGTTCGTCCGCGCTCAGCCACTTGGTCACCCGCGTAGTCTACGGAAATTAGTTGAATTTGGTACTTTCACCCAGCATCTGGGTCCGGCCACTCGGTTACCCCCGTGGGTAGCGTCAAAATCTGGGAGCCGGCGGCGGTGACAACCAAGGTGTGCTCGAACTGGGCGGTGCGCCGTAGATCCTTGGTTATGACGGTCCAGCCATCCGACCACATGTCGTAGTTATAGGTGCCCAAGGTCAGCATGGGCTCGATGGTAAATGTCATGCCAACCTCCAAGATGCGATTGGAGCCGGGATCGTCGTAGTGCGGCACAACCAAGCCCGAGTGAAAAGCGGTGCCAATGCCGTGGCCGGTGAAATCGCGCACGACCCCGTAGTTGAAACGGCGAGCGTAGCTTTCAATAACTCGACCAATGACATTGAGCGGGCGGCCAGGGGCGACAGCGGCGATTGCTCGTCTGGTGGCTTCGCGGGTGCGCTCAACCAGTAACCGGGATTCCTCGTCGACACCCTCGCCGACAAGGAAAGTCGCATTGGTGTCGCCGTGCACCCCGCCGATGAAAGCTGTGATGTCGATATTGCAGATATCGCCATCGACTAGCACCGTGGTGTCGGGGATACCGTGGCAGATGACCTCATTGAGGGATGAGCAAAGTGATTTGGGGTAGCCCCGGTAACCCAACGTGGAAGGGTATGCGCCGTGGTCACATAGGTACTCGTGCCCAATGCGGTCAAGCTCGTCGGTGGTGATCCCTGGTGCGATGTGGGCGCCAACTTCGACGAGTGCGTCGGCGGCGATTCGCCCGGCGACCGCCATCGCGGCCAAGGTGGACTCATCTTGGACATCGGATCCGGTGTAAGGCTCGGGTGCTGGCCTGCCGACATACGGTGGCCTGGGGATCTGGCTCGGTACGAATCGTTCGGCGGAGATCTGCCCAGGCGTGAGCGGTGCGCGAGCGGTTGCGGGCATGGGATGCAGTCTAGGCAGGTCCAACCTGCTGCAGCGACGCACTAGTCCAGTGCCGGGAGTTCACGTCGTGCGGTGGCGTTTAATTCATGGGCGGCCGCGAAATCAAGTATTTGACGCGGATGCGGACCAACTTATGCAGCAGGTCGCAGATGTTTAGGGGTAGCAATGTGAAAGGCCCGCACCAAGTGGTGCGGGCCTTTCACATTCACGCTTGGGGCCAATCTAGGCCTTCTTCGCGGCCCTCTTTGCTGGGCGCTTTGCAGCCTTCTTTGCTGGGCGCTTTGCAGCCTTCTTTGCTGGGCGCTTTGCAGCCTTCTTGGCTGGGCGCTTTGCGGCCTTCTTTGCTGGGCGCTTTGCAGCCTTCTTTGCTGGGCGCTTGGCTGCCTTCTTCGCAGCCTTCTTTGCTGGGCGCTTTGCAGCCTTCTTGGCTGGGCGCTTTGCGGCCTTCTTTGCTGGGCGCTTTGCAGCCTTCTTGGCTGGGCGCTTTGCGGCCTTCTTGACTGCCTTCTTTGCAGTGCGCTTTACAGCCTTCTTGGCTGGGCGCTTTACTGCCTTCTTGGCTACCTTACGGACCGACTTCTTCGCCGGCGCCTTCTTGGCTGCCTTCTTTACTGCCGCCACGTTGCCTCCCGTGTCGTAGGTCCCGGCTCTGGTGCAGGAACCTTCAGTAGAACTCTGACAGAAAACATGCGGAAATTCGTGCATATTCATGTCGGTGTGTCATTTCGTGTCGCGGACGTGCTATGTGATGCAGTTTTTTTAACCAATTTTTAGTGGACAACCACTTCATCCGTGCGTTCTAATTCGCGGTTGATTACTTGATCTGGCATGATCTCGCACTATGGCTGACGCAGTAGTAACACCTGACCCACGTGTACTTCCGGACGTTTCCCAATTACGAATTGGCGTACTTGGCGGCACCGGCGAACAAGGCCGGGGCTTGGCGCGCAGGTTGGCGATCGCCGGCCACCAAGTTGTAGTGGGTTCCCGTGACGCGTCACGAGCGCGAGACTCGGCAGCGGCGTTAGGGCATGGAGTTGTTGGTGCCAGTAATCAAGAATGTGCCGCGGAGTCCGATGTGATCATCGCGGCGATCCCGTGGGATGGCCATGGTGAGTTACTAACCTCGCTGCGCGCCGAATTGGCCGGAAAGATCCTGATCGACTGCGTAAATCCACTGGGTTTCGATAAGCAGGGCGCCTTTGCCTTGGCTGTTGCGGAGGGGTCCGCGGCCCAGCAGGCGGCGGACCTACTGCCCGACAGCCAAGTCGTAGGTGCGTTCCATCACATCTCGGCGGTGCTGCTATTAGACGAAAATGTTGACTCGGTAGACACCGATGTATTGGTCCTTGGCGATGACCGCGCTGCCACCGACATCGTGCAGGCGCTGGCCAACCGGATTCCTGGGATGCGGGGGATCTTCGCCGGCCGGTTGCGCAATTGCCAACAAGTTGAGGCGCTGACCGCAAACCTTATTTCGATGAACCGCCGGTACAAAGCGCATACCGGAGTTCGCATCACCGACGTCTAGTAAGCGCGTCGGCTACCCGCCTATTTATAAGTGTGCTCCTCGGCCGGGTAGGTGCCACTTGCAACTTCATTGGCCCAGTCGGTTACCGCTTCGGTCATGATGGACCGGAGATCGGCGTAGCGCTTGACGAATTTCGGCGCCGGCCCCGAGGTCAATCCGACTAAGTCCTGCCAGACGATGACCTGGGCGTCGGTATGGGGTCCGGCCCCAATACCAATCGTTGGGATTGTCAGGGATTCACTTACTCGGGCGGCTAGATCAGCCGGCACTAGTTCCAGGACGACCGCGGTGGCGCCGGCGGCTTCCATGTCCTTGGCGTCGCGGATCAGCATCTCACCACTTTCACCGCGGCCTTGAACCCGAAAGCCACCGAGCAAGTTGACCGACTGGGGGGTTAGCCCGAGGTGGCCGATTACCGAGATGCCCGAACTGGCAAGCAATTCGATCTGGGGGATGACCGCTGCGCCGCCCTCGAGTTTTACCGCATGGGCACCGCCCTTTTGCATGAAGAAAACCGCGGTTTCCAGAGCCTGGGCCGGTGATGCCTGATAGCTGCCAAATGGCAGGTCGGCTATGACAAGTGCCCGCTTTGAACCCTTGACGACGGCGCGCACCAACATCACAAGTTCATCGACCGTCACCGCGATGGTGGTGTCGTGACCGAATACCACCATGCCCGCGGAGTCACCTACTAGTAAGGCGGGGATACCGGCGTCATCGAATACGCCGGCACTAAGTGCGTCGTACGCGGTGATCATCGGCCAGCGCTGGCCCTTGTCGGTGGCCAGTTGGAGGTCGCGCATCGTAATGCGGCGGGCCGGGTCGGCGCCATAAAGAACCTGCTGGGGGGCACTGCTCACAAGGGGCGTGCGTACTAACTCCATGATTTGCTCCGATCTCGAGGCTCCCCACGGAGTCCCCGGACACGGCAAGCATGACAGGTGAGTTGGGTTTTGCGCTAGTGGCGCCCGGTATCTAATTACGATACGTTAGCGTTTCGCATTATTGCGGCCCCGATAGCTGTCCGTCAGGGGACCCCGAAGCTTGCCGCCAGGGAAGAAGGAGAACAGATGACCCAGCAGGTCAAGGCCAATAATGCGTGGATGACCTCGGGGGAGGGCCACCCTCGGCGCTGGGCGATTTTGAGTGTCCTTGTGGTGAGCTTGCTCGTAGTAGTTCTAGACAACACGATCCTAAATATCGCCCTCCCCACGATTCAGCGTGATCTAAATGCCAGCCAAGGTGAACTCGTCTGGGCGGTGGACTCATATGTCTTGGCCTTTGCCGCCCTGCTCTTTACCTGGGGGGTGCTCGGTGACCGGTTGGGGCGCAAGAAGATCCTGATCGTCGGATTGGTGCTGTTCGCTGCGGCCTCGGCCGTCTGTGCATTTTCATCCAGCGCCGGCATGCTAATTGGCTTTCGGGCGGTCATGGGGGTGGGCGGTGCGGCGGTGATGCCAACCACCTTGGCCATCATCACCGTCGTCTTTCCACCGCACGAGCGCGGTAAGGCCATTGGCGCGTGGGCCGGGGCGGTCGGCGCCGCGGTGGCGCTGGGTCCGATCCTTGGCGGGGTGTTACTGCAAAACCCCCAGTGGTCCAATTGGTTGACCGGCAATGACTGGGGCTCGGTCTTCTTGGTCAATGTGCCAATTGTCATCGTCGGGGTGATCGCGATTATCCAAGTGGTGCCCGAGACCAAGGACCCAAATGCGCGCCGACTAGATCTAATGGGGCTGGTGCTCTCGGTCATTGGCCTTGTTGCCTTGATCTACGGCATCATTCACGCTTCGGCGACGAAGAGCTGGCTGGACCCCGGTGTGGTGATACCGGTAATCGCAGGGGTAGCAATAATCGCCCTGTTCTTGTTCCTCGAGGCGCGCAGTGATCACTCCAGTTTCGATGTTTCGTTGTTTCGTAATCGAGGCTATGCGGTGAGCTTGGTGGCGGTCTCCCTAGCCTTCTTCGCCCTCTCGGGCATCACCTTCACCCTGCCGTTTTATTTGCAGATCCTTCGTGGCTACGACACGTTGACGGCCGGACTATGTTTTGTGCCATTTGCCGTCGGGCAGATAATCGCGGCACCGCGCAGTGCCAAGACGGTGCTGAGGTTTGGCTATCGCAAAGTAATGACCGGTGGACTAATACTTGTTGCCCTAGCCCTGCTCGGGCTGTACTTCTTGCAACTCGACACGCCAATTTGGCTGGTACTGGTCATCTTCTTCGTTTTTGGTCTGGGCATGGGAAATGTCATCGCACCCGCCTCAACTGTCATGCAGAACGTGTTGCCGCTAGCCCGGGCCGGAGCCGGATCGGCGGTGCAGAACACCGTGCGGCAAGTAGGCGGTGCCCTAGGTGTTGCCATCATCGGCACGGTGCTCGCGACGCAGTACGCGGCCAGCTTGAAAGGCTCGTTGGCTCAGTTGCCGGCGCAGTTCCCGGATGCGGCCAAGCAGGCGGCCACAGAGTCGGTGATTGCCACCATGGGCGTCCTGAACCAGGCGCAGGCAGACGGCTTGCCGGCCACCATCGTAAATTCCGTGCGCCAGGCGGCTTATGCCGATTTCTTGGCGGCAAGCCAGGTGGCCTCGCTTATTTCAGTGATCATCGTGGTTATCGCGGCACTTGTTGTTGGCTTTGGGTTACCGCACATCACCCCGCTCACCAAAAAAGTTGAGCTGGGTGCTGATCCGCCGGTGGACGCCGCCGATGCCTTGGTGAAAGCGGAGGCCGCGGATTACGTTGAGCAAGCCGAAAGTGAATACCCGACGGGCAAAGAGCAGGCTTAGCGGTGGCAACCCAAACACCGGTGCGGGCTAAAGGACGCCCCAGAAGTTGCCTCGCAGATGCCGCGATTGCTACGGCGGCCTTGGAGCTGTTCGCCGATGAGGGTTTTGAGCGTTTTTCCATGGAAGCAGTTGCGACTCGGGCCGGGGTTAGCAAAGCCACGGTCTATCGAAGGTTCTGCGGTCGCGATGAGTTACTTGCGCACGCGATGACGCAACTTGGCGCAGACGTACCGAAGATGCCGGAGTTAGGTGATTTCTGGGAGAACTTGACGCAGTTTCTTGACGGGATTCGGGAGTCAGCGCCGGGCTCGCTCAAAAGCCGAATCATGATCAGGGTGCTTGGCGAAGGTGAGCGGCATCCGCAACTGCAGGCGATGGTGACTGAACTGGTAATCCGGCCACGTCAAGCGCGGGTGCGCTTGATCCTAAATAGCGGGATCCAATCTGGAAGGCTACGGCCAGACGTGGATATCGAGGCGACCATCGCCTTGCTAATCGGGCCGATGGTCTGGCTAAAGATGCTGCGCCTGACGCCGGAGGCGGGCGCAGCCACTACCGAAACTATTGTCGAGGTACTTCGGGCTGGCTTGGTTCCCGCCAGCCATTCGTAATTGGCAACCGGCGATCTCGGCCAAATGCACGAAGTGAAATCTTGGTACCCGGCGGTGACTGGCGGCGCTTGTATTCAGCTGCGTCGGTAAGCCGTAACACGCGGTCCACCAAACTTGAGTCAAAGCCAGCCGCCACCAACTCGGTGGCACCCATGTCTGCTGATACATAGGCATCAAGAAGTGCGTCCAGCACTTGGTAATCCGGCAATGAATCACTGTCTTTTTGGTCGGGGCGGAGTTCGGCGCTCGGTTCCTTTTCGATACTGCGCACCGGGATTGGCGCAGTTTGCCCGAGCGCAATCGCATGTGCGTTGCGCCAACGAGCCAATTCCCAAACTAGGGTCTTTGGGACATCCTTGATGGGCGCGAAGCCGCCAACTGAATCCCCGTAAAGGGTTGAGTAGCCGACCGAAAGCTCACTCTTGTTACCGGTGGTGAGCACTAGGTGGCCTTCTTGATTCGAAAGCGCCATCAAAGTGGTGCCCCGCACGCGGGCCTGCAGATTCTCCTCGGCCAATCCGGTTAGCTGCATGGCCTGTAGATAAGAGTCGACCATCGGTGCGATGGCGATGGTGCGAAGATGCAGCCCTGTTCGCTGGGCAAGATCGCTGGCATCGTCCTTGGAGTGCTCGGACGAATAGACACTGGGCATGGAAACACCAAAGACATGCTCCGCACCGATGGCATCGCAGGCAAGTGCTGCAACCAATGCCGAGTCGATGCCACCGGAGAGTCCGAGGATGACACTTTGGAAACCATTCTTCCGGACGTAGTCACCAAGGCCCAACGTCAACGCCTGATAGACCTCGTGCGGGTCGGTGCGGCTGGGTGCGATTTGTGGTGCAAAAGTGATTTTGTCTTTCCAAGTTACCGGGCCTAAGTCAATAAAGGTTTGAGGTTGCGGGCTGGTCGAGATCTCGAGGTCGACGGTGAGCAGGGTGGGATCAAATTGCGGTGCGCGGGCTAGCAAAGCGCCGTGCCTGTCGACTACGAGTGAGTCACCATCGAAAACAAGCTCGTCCTGGCCGCCGACGAGGTTTACGTAAGCGAGGTCGCAGCCGGCTTCGATGGCTCGCAACTGGCAGAGTTTCAGCCGGGTATCGTCCTTATTGCGTTCATAAGGTGAGGCATTGATGACTAGCAATAAGTCGGCTGCGTTCGCGCGCGCCCAGGTGACCGGTCCACCGCTTTGCCATAGATCCTCACAAATTGCGATCGCGATAGTGCTGTCGTTAAGCCGTAAGAGCAGTGGCTCGGTACCGGGGATGAAGTAGCGCGCTTCGTCGAAGACCCCGTAGTTGGGTAGATGGTGTTTGGTGTACCGAGCAACTACGGCGCCGTGGTGCAAGACAGCGGCCGCATTGATCGGTGCATTGCGCGGGCCGGCTTGGGTGCCCGAGTCCAGGCGATCGAGGTAGCCCACCACGCAAATGAGCTCACCGAGCCCATCGGCTTGGAGTTCGCCGGCGAGGTTATGGAGGGTGGTGCGCGAGGCGGCCTGAAATGAGGGTCGAAGTGCCAGGTCTTCAACCGGGTAGCCGGTCAGCACCAGCTCCGGGAAGGCAACCAGATGGGCGCCGGCGGCCTGGGCCTGCTGGGCCGCGTCCCGCACCAGCAGGGCATTTGCCGTTAAATCGCCCACTTTGGCATTCACCTGGGCGAGCGCGAGCCGAATGACACTCATGGAAGCAGGCTACTTCAGGTGGTTTAACCCATTCGTAACACGGCCTAGTCCACTATTGGCACATGGATAAGCAGGCAGAGTTCGTCCTCAGGACGATAGAAGAGCGTGACATCAGATTCGTCCGGTTATGGTTCACCGACGTCTTAGGCACCCTGAAGTCGGTGGCCATTGCCCCGGCGGAGTTGGAAGGGGCATTTGCTGAAGGGATCGGCTTCGACGGTTCGGCTATTGAGGGCTTTGCCCGCGTTGCCGAGTCGGACATGTTGGCCAAGCCGGACCCCGCTACGTTTTCGTTGCTGCCTTGGCGCAGTGAGGGGCCAGGGGTAGCCCGAATGTTCTGCGACATCTTGACCCCCGATGGTGCTCCGTCGTACGCAGACCCACGCTATGTACTCAAGCGCACCTTGACCAAGGCCGCCAATCTTGGGTTCACCTTCTACACGCACCCTGAAGTCGAGTTCTACTTATTCAAGGAGCCACCGGTTGCTGGCCAGGTGCCGATCCCGGTGGATCAGTACGGGTATTTTGACAATGCCCCCAATGGGGTCGGCCATGATTTTCGGCGTCAAGCAATCACGATGCTTGAAGCAATGGGGATTTCAGTTGAGTTCTCCCATCACGAAGGTGGACCGGGCCAGCAGGAAATTGACCTTCGTTACGCCGACGCCTTGACCACGGCCGATAACCTGATGACTTTTCGGTTAGTCGTGCAAGAGGTTGCCCTCGAGCAAGGTCTGTACGCAACATTTATGCCAAAGCCGTTCCGGGACCATCCAGGCTCAGGTATGCACACCCATCTTTCCCTTTTTGAAGGAGATCGGAATGCCTTCTTTGAGGCCGGTGCGCCCTACCAACTTTCCAAGGTAGCCAGATCGTTCATCGCTGGTCTAATCGCACATGCACCTGAGATCACCGCGGTTACCAACCAGTGGGTTAATTCGTACAAGCGGCTCGCCGGTGGGGCGGAGGCCCCGTCCTGGATCTGTTGGGGTCACAATAACCGCTCCGCATTGATTCGGGTCCCGATGTACAAGCCGGCTAAGGGCAACAGCACCAGGATTGAATTTCGCTCAATGGACAGTGCGTGCAACCCGTACCTCGCGTTAGCGGTGTTGCTCGCGGCCGGACTAAAAGGTATCGAGGAAGGGTATGAGTTACCCGATGGCGCCGAGGACGATGTTTGGGGCTTGACCGAGGCCGAGCGCAAGGCGATGGGCATGAAGCCGCTGCCAAGTAGCCTCAACCAGGCAACTTTGATCATGGAGCGCTCAGAGCTGGTTGCCGAGACCCTTGGCGAGCATGTTTTCGATTTCTTCCTGCGCAATAAGCAGGCCGAATGGGAGGAATACCGACGTCAAGTCACGCAGTGGGAACTGGACCGCTACCTTCCACAGTTGTGACGATCGATAGCGGCCCAGCGCCAATGGTGCTGGCCATCCAAAATGATCCAACCGACCCACCGCTCATGGTCGGCGAATGGTTGGCCGAGGCCGGTATTGCGGTGCAGGTGATCCAAGCCTGCTTCGGCGAGCAGGTGCCGGCTGTGGTGCCAGCAGGGGTGCACGGTTTATTGCCGCTGGGCGGTGTGATGGGCGCCACCGACGATGACATAGCACCTTGGCTGGTGGCCGAGCGAGCACTATTGGCCGATGCGACCGCACGTGGTGTCCCGGTTCTCGGTCTTTGTCTTGGGGCGCAACTGCTGGCGACGGCAACCGGTGGGCGCGTGGAGTTGGGGCCGGTGACCGAAATCGGCGTGGTTAGCATTGCTCGCACCCCTGATGGGTTAGCGGATTTTGTCATGGGAGCTATTGGCGCACCCGGTGATGACATTCCGGCTGGCCAATGGCATCAAGATCATATTGTCGAACTTCCCGATGCAGCTGTGCTCCTGCTGACTAACGCCGGTTGCCGGGTACAAGGTTTTAGGATTGGCGAAAATGCCTACGGGCTGCAATTGCATCCGGAAATAGACGCTGACACTTTCGAATCCTGGGCCGGCATGGCCGATGAGGCCCTTGAGCGGTCCGGGCAAGATGTAGTTGAGGCCTGCGCGCAGTTTCGGGCAGCAGAGGGCGACCTGATTCGCGCGTGGCGACCGATGACGCGGGCGTGGGCTGATCTGGTCTGGCAATATGCGAAGGCCGGCGGGCCCTGATGGAAAGTGGCAGGTCGACAACCAGCGGCGCGAAGCTGGCCCGGCTGGGATTTACCGACTTGGATCGAGCCGATCGGCTCCTAGCCAGCCCAGCGCTTAGGTATCTGTTAGCGGGTGCGGATTCCGAGGATGCCGACGGGCCTTTTACCGACGGGCCTTTCGCCGACGGGGGTGATCTGCTGGTGGCGGCTTCGTTAGTCGCCGATCCAGATCAAGCGCTCTTGCTCCTGACCCGGTTCCTTGAAGCCTGCGGTGAACCACAACGCCGGCGCATTTCGTCGGCGCTACTTGCCGATCAAGACACCATGGGCCGCCTCCTTGAAGTCCTAGGGATGTCAGAGGCACTCGGGGAGTTCTTGATTCGGCACCCCGAGTATTGGTCGATCCTGGCTGATGCGGAGGCACTTGCGCTGGCCCCGGCGGCCAGCAAGGTGCGGGCGGCGCTGCTCGAATCGGTGGGAGCCGATCCGCGGTTACCCGAACCGGTAGCCGATGGTGAGACGGCGCAGGTACTGGACCGATTACGCATCGCCTACCGAGCCCACCTCTTGGGTATTGCTACTCGCGACCTTGCGGGCTTGGCGCCCATGGCGTCGGTGGCGTCGTGGCTTGCCGATCTAGCCGACGGGGTCCTTGAAGCTGCCTTGGCCATCGCGCGCGCCGGGTTACCCCCCGGCGCCCCCGGCGCCCGACTCGCCATCATCGGAATGGGCAAGTGCGGTGGGCGCGAATTGAACTACGTAAGTGATGTGGACGTGATTTTCGTGGCCGAGGCTATCGGTGCTGACGAAGCCGGATCCATGAAGACCGCAACCGATTTGGCCACCGGGGTGATGCGCGCATGCAACTCGGTTACCTCGGAGGGATCAATTTGGGAGGTGGACCCGGCGCTGCGCCCAGAAGGTAAGCAAGGGGTACTCGTTCGCACCATCGATTCACATGTCGGCTATTACGAACGCTGGGCCAAGACCTGGGAGTTTCAGGCACTGCTAAAGGCGCGACCGTCAGCTGGTGATATCGAACTTGGCAACCGTTATGTGGATGCGGTTGCACCATTTGTTTGGAGTGCCGCCGATCATGATGGATTCGTCAGTGACGTGCAGTCGATGCGTCGTCGAGTCGAGGAGCACGTGCCCGCACGAATCGCGGAACGCGAGCTAAAGCTAGGCCCAGGTGGCCTGCGTGATGTTGAGTTCTCGGTGCAGTTACTTCAATTGGTGCATGGGCGAAGTGATGTGATGTTGCGCAGTGCGACCACCCTTGTCGCACTCGAAGCGCTGGCTACCTGGGGTTATGTCGGGCGGGATGATGCTTCGAGCCTCGATGATGCCTACCGGTTCTTGCGCACCCTTGAGCACCGCCTGCAATTGCACCGCCTGCGTCGAACCCACACCATGCCCGAGGACGAAAGTGACCTGCGTCGGTTAGGTCGATCCCTCGGGTATCGCGGTGATCCGGTCGGTGAACTCCACGCGAATTGGCGCAGGCATGCGCGGGAGGTGCGCCGCCTACACGAGAAGCTGTTTTATCGGCCGCTGCTGCAAGCGGTCGCACGACTTGATGCCGGTGAAGCCCGCCTGACCCCGGACGCGGCTGAAGCGCGCCTGCGGGCCCTGGGCTATCGCGATCCAGCCGGGGCACTTAGGCATCTGGAGGCACTTACCTCCGGGGTCAGCAGGCGGGCAGCGATTCAACGCACTTTGCTACCGGTACTGCTCGGCTGGTTTGCCGATGCTCCTGACCCCGATGCAGGCCTACTCGGATTCAGGCGGGTCAGCGAGGCGTTGGGTTCAACCCATTGGTACCTGCGGCTACTTCGTGACGAGTCAACTGCCGCGGAGCGGATGGCGCAGGTTTTGGCCTCTAGTAAGTATGCAACCGAATTGCTGCTTCGGGCTCCGGAGAACGTTGCCATGCTCGCTGAGCAAAGTGAGCTGGAGCCCCGCTCCTTGGAAACCCTGCTGGCTGAAGCGCGGTCGGCGGCCGATCGCCATGATGATCCAGTCATCGCCGTTGGGGCGGTACGGGCCCTTCGCCGACGTGAACTCTTTCGCATTGCCGTTGCCGAGTTGCTCCACGTAGCCGAAATAGATCGGGCTCAAGTTGCGCTAAGTGATGTCGCCACCGCGACGATCGTGGGCGCCCTGCAAGTGGCCGAGCGGGTGGTCGCCGGCAATGGGCCGTTGCCGATGCGATTCACGGTGATCGGCATGGGTCGCTTTGGTGGGCGCGAGCTGGGACTTGGCAGTGATGTTGATGTCATGTTCGTCTATGAGCCGATTGCGGGCGCCGATGAGAATGCGGCAAATTCGGCGGCATTCGCCGTCGCTAATGAATTGCGCACCTCGTTGATGGCAGCCACCAATGACCCACCTCTTGATATCGATGCGGATCTGCGCCCCGAAGGCCGACAAGGGCCGCTCGTACGATCACTTGCTTCCTATGAGGCGTACTACGGTCGTTGGTCGGCAGGTTGGGAGGCGCAAGCGCTATTACGTGCGCAGGTGGTCGCGGGCGACAGCGACTTAGGTGCGCGTTTCGTCGCACTCATTGACCCACTTCGCTATCCAGTTGAGAAGATCTCCGAGCCTGCGGTACGAGAGATACGTCGGCTTAAGGCGCGCATGGAGGCGGAGCGGTTACCGCGCGGGGCGGATGCGACTTTACATACCAAATTGGGTCGAGGCGGACTAAGTGACGTCGAGTGGGTGGCGCAGTTGCTGCAGATGCAGTACGCGTTCGAGTATCCGTCCTTGCGCAGTACCCAAACCCTGCCGGTGCTCACCGCGGCCGAGAGCGCAGGCCTCCTGACAGCTGCCGACGCTGATGCCCTACGGACGGCTTGGCGTCTGGCCACCAGCGTCCGCAACGCCGTCATGCTGGTTCGTGATCGCGCATCTGACCTCGTGCCGACAGATTTAGGTGACCTAGCGGGAGTTGGCTACGTCATGGGTTACCCGCCCGGGTCAGCTGGGCAACTAATCGAGGACTATCGACGGGTTACGAGGCGAGCTCGGCAAGTTGTTGATCGAGTGTTCTACGGCGAAGATTCACTAGGGTGACAGTGGCGCATTAGCCAAAAACTGGAAACTGTCGCGCTTGTACGGGTAAAGGAAGCGGTCGCAACCTTCGGCTATTGACGGGTCGAGTTTGCGGCACAACGGGGTGCCGTTCTTCTTGTGTCGGAAATAAAAGCCGGCGGTCCACCAATTATTCATGTCGAGCACCATCGCCTGCTGGGCTCCGGCCCCGACCAGGGTATTGGCAAGTCCGTCGGCCGACAGAAATGGTGACCCGACATAAATAATGCTGCCGTCAGCGAGTTGCCCGATCCCGGCCCGCCAAGCCAGACTTTCTTTATCGGTGGTTGCTCCCCAAACTACGTTGTCGGTCGGACTCGAAACCTTAGACTCGCCCTTGTCGACGATCAGGTTAAGGTTCTGCCGCACTGCTTGAATATCCTCGGTCATTTTCAGGTCGCGGCCCCACTTACCCACCTTTATTGATCCATCTTTGTAGACCACGGTGCTCGCCTTGCCATCGACCAATGGCTTGACCATTTCGCCGCCGTAGTAGTAGCCCCCCATTGAGTCTTCGAGCCGAAACCCGCCGTTGAAATTCGCGAGCACGATGGGCCACAGCTCTTTAGGCAGTGCCCCATTAAATGGGTTCGGGCCGCCGGGCTCTTCGTACCCAGGGATGTACATGGCATCAGCAAGCAAGGTATCGATCCAAAGTACCGAGGCGTAATAACTGGTGTGGATACTGTCGGCGCGCACCCGGGCGACATACATTGCGGGAACCCCAGCTACCTTGCTGCCGACCGGCTGCCAGATGCCCTCCTCAGGTTCGGGATTCGGCACCGGTGAGGTGATGGGCGGCGGCGGGTCTAGGTGGGGAACCACGGGAGCGACACTCGGGCTGGGTGCAGCACTTGGCGTAGCACCTGATGTAGCACCTGTTGTAGCACCTGTTGTAGCGCCGGTTGCAGGACTGGGAAGAGCCGACGGTTCGAGATCTTCTGGGTCAAGCCCGGCGGCATCTTCTGCGGTAACGTCGGCTGACAGCATTGGGGTGCCACCGATGTCCGGTGTGCTTACGTACGTGTAGTAAACATCCTCCAGTTTGGCGACCAGCGGGCCCATTTTGTTGTCGCGCATCCAGGTGGCGACTATCACCTCGGTGGGTTCGCCATTGGCATTTGCGTAGGTGTATTGAAAAGTGAAACCCGCCCAAAAAGCCGCTGCGGCGAGCACAGTTGACACCCCAAGGAGGAGTAGGCGCCAGCCGGGGTGATGCTTTCGAGCATGGCGCCTTCGTGCCGGCGCAGCCTCGACCGCGGCCGGCTCAGGGTCAATTGACGCCGGCTGATCATTGGTCGGTGCGTCGTCGCTCATTATTCAGTGATCTTAAACCCGACGGGCATAAAGCAGGGCGGGCCACCGAAGTGACCCGCCCCCTTTCCCCTTGCACGCGAGGCGAATCGACGCGAAAGGGAACCTGTGCGATCAGATGTCGTAGTAGAGCTCGAACTCGTGCGGATGCGGCCGTAGGCGAATCGGATCGATCTCGTTGGTGCGCTTGTAATCAATCCAAGTCTCGATCAAGTCGCTGGGGAAGACCCCACCGGCCTGCAGGTACTCATTATCGGCCTCAAGGGCTTCGAGGACCGCCGGCAAGGACCCGGGCACCTGCGGGATGCTCGCCATCTCGTCCGGCGGCAATTCGTATAGATCCTTATCTACGGGCGCGTGCGGCTCAATCTTGTTCTTGATGCCGTCCAGGCCAGCCATTAACTGGGCGGAGAAGGCGAGGTAGGGGTTACTCGATGGATCTGGCACCCGGAACTCGATGCGCTTGGCCTTGGGGGAGTTTCCGGTGACGGGGATCCGGATGCAAGCCGAACGGTTGCGCGCGGAGTACACCAAGTTCACCGGGGCCTCGTAGCCGGGCACGAGGCGGTGGTACGAGTTCACCGTCGGGTTGGTAAATGCCAGCAATGAGGGGGCGTGGTGCAGTAGGCCGCCGATGTACCAGCGGGCCAAATCCGAAAGCCCGCCGTAGCCGCGCTCGTCGTAGAACAGCGGCTCACCGTTCTTCCACAGCGACTGGTGGCAGTGCATCCCCGACCCGTTGTCACCGAACAAGGGCTTAGGCATGAAAGTCGCGGTCTTGCCGTGCGCCCAGGCGACGTTCTTGATGATGTACTTAAAGAGCATTAGCTCGTCAGCAGAGCGCTGCAAGGTGTTAAACCGATAGTTGATTTCACCTTGACCCGCGGTTCCAACCTCATGGTGCGAGCGCTCCACATGCAGGCCCACCTGCAACAACTTTGCGACCATGTCATCGCGAATATCGGCGAAGTGATCGACCGGTGGTACGGGGAAGTAGCCACCCTTATAACGGGTCTTGTAACCGCGGTTGCCGCCCTCTTCTACCCGCCCGGTATTCCACGCACCTTCAACCGAATCAATGTGGTAGTAGGACTCGTGTTGGTTGGTCTCGAACCGCACATCATCGAAGACGTAGAACTCGGCTTCAGCCCCGAAGTAGACGGTGTCGGCGATACCGGTGGATGCCAGATAAGACTCAGCGTTGGCGGCCACATTGCGTGGGTCGCGGCTGTAGCGCTCATCGGTGAACGGGTCCAGGATCGAGAAGTTCATGACCAAGGTCTTGGCGCTTCGGAAGGGGTCGACGAAGGCGGTGGTGGGGTCTGGAATGAGTTTCATATCTGATTCATGGATAGCCTGGAAGCCACGGATTGACGACCCGTCAAACATCAGGCCGTCATCGAAGACGGATTGATCGAAGGACTCCACGGGCATATTGAAGTGCTGCATCACACCGGGCAGGTCGATGAACCGAACATCGACAAACTTCACGCCTTCGGCTTTGATGTAGCTGAGTACCTCGGCTGAACTCTTAAACACGAAACCCACCTTGACCCTTCTAAGTCGCTGCCCACCGGGGTGATCCCAATGGGTTCTCGCCTCGCACGGTGGCAACTGCCTCCGGATGAGCAGAACCTTAGAAAGGCGCCGTGTCATAGGTGTATCCCGACTGTTTCGGGCATGTTAAAAAATGCGCTTATTTCTGACCCCGGTAGCGTGGGTGGGTGACTTCAGGCACATCCGTCCCAGTGACCACCCCCGGCGAGGTGGCTGGGATAGGCCGCCGAGTCGCGGCCATCTGCTTGGATTGGCTCGCCAGCATCTTGCTCTCCCGGGTGTTTTTCGGCCAAGTCGCCTACGGGTCAGCCGAAGGTTCGATTTCGGTATTGCTGCTATTTGCGGCCGAAGTCATCATCTTCACCTGGCTGCTGTCGGCCTCCTTCGGACAAAAGATCATGGGGATCTCGGTACTTCAAGTCAACGGCGGGCGTCTTTCGCTCTGGCGCATTATTTTGCGAACGCTGCTCATCTGCCTAGTGATCCCGGCGCTGGTGTACGACTCAACCGGCCGCGGTCTCCAGGACCGGGCGGTCGGCAGCGCAGTGTTTCGCACGCGGGGTGGCCGAGATGTAGGTGGATGAGCTTGGGAAATCATAGACCTGCAAGCAGTACGGGTTGACTCCAGTTCTCATTGAGCCGAAAGGTTTCAGGTTTTCTAATTTAGTACCTTTGAATTGGGCTACAGGTGCCACCGGTGGCGGCATTTTTTAGTGACTTTTGGCCCGCGA
>CAJBZP010000101.1 GCA_903960135.1 uncultured Actinomycetes bacterium
CGAATTCCACGGCAACTCCTGTTCCAACACCGGTTAGCCGGTTGGCTTTGTAACCTTAACTAACGCGCGTTAGTCTAGCCCTTAGGCCGGCATGTTGCCCACCGCCGGCGGTTTAGTTCAGCACCCAGATCCATGCTCACCATCGGGAGAAAACATGTCGAACCTTGATTTCAACTACACCGGCCGCACCGTCATCGTCACCGGTGCCGCCCGCGGGATCGGCCTAGAGCTGGTCAAGTTCTTCCAGGCCGCGGGGGCAAATACCGTGGCCGTTGATTTCGATGGTGACGTACTCGACGAAACTGTCGCCGGCCTCGGGGTGCTCGCAATTTCAGCCGATGTCAGCGACACCGCCGATGTGCAGCGCGTGGTCGATACCACCATCGAGAGTTTCGGGCGGATCGATGTCATGGTGAACAACGCCGGGATCTTGCGCGACAACGTGCTCTGGAAAATCACCGATGAAGATTGGGAAGCCGTAATGGCGGTGCACGCCGGCGGTACTTTCAAATTCACGCGCGCTTGCGTTCCGCACTTTCGAGCCCAGGAGTACGGCCGCGTTATCAACGTAACCTCCTATACCGGGTTGCGCGGCAATACCGGCCAGGCGAATTACGCCACCGCGAAAGCCGGCATCATCGGGTTCACCAAGACCGCCGCCAAGGAACTCGCACGTTTTGGGGTCACCGTCAACGCGATCTCACCGAGTGCGGCAACGCGCATGATCGCCTCAATCCCCGCCGACAAGCTCGCCGAGTTATCAGCTGGGATCCCGGCCGGCCGGTTCGCCGAGCCCGATGAGATCTGCGCGGCCGTTGGCTTCCTCGGCTCCGAGGAGGCCGGCTACATCACCGGGGTGGTGCTGCCCGTTGACGGTGGCATCTCTATGTAGTCAGCTACCCACTATCACTAGCATCACAATCAACAAACGAGGGAGACATGATGAATCGCGACGCAGTAATCGTCGGTGCAGTGCGCAGCCCGGTGGGGATCGGTAAGCCCGAGAAGGGTGCGTTGAGCGGTATTCACCCCGTTGACCTCTCGGCCATGGTGCTCCAAGGCCTCATCGAGCGCACCGGCATCGATCCAGCGATCGTTGACGACGTCATCTGGGGCGCGGTCTCCCAAGTTGGCGAGCAGGCTTTCAACGTCGGGCGCAATGCAGCGCTCGCTGCTGGCTTCCCCGAAGACGTCACCGGGGTGACAATCGATCGGCAGTGCGGGTCGAGCCAGCAGGCCGCGCACTTTGGTGCCGCCGGCGTGATCGCAGGGCAGTATGACTTCGTCATCGCCGGTGGCGTCGAATCGATGTCGCGCGTGCCGATGTTTTCCAATGCTGCCGGTGGCGACGGCCCATTTGGGCCCCGCATGATTGATCGTTATGACGGTGGTCTGGTTGGCCAGGGCATCAGTGCCGAAATGATCGCCGAGCAATGGCACCTAAGCCGCGGTGATCTCGACGCGATCGCGGTCACCTCCAATGAGCGGGCCGCCACCGCCACCGCCGCTGGTCTTTTCGATGACGAGATCATCCCGATCACGACCGCCACCGGCATCGTCACCGCAGATCAGGGGATCCGCGCGGGCACCACCTTGGAATCCCTCGCGGGCTTGAAGACCCCGTTCAAGGAGGGTGGTGTTGTCACCGCCGGCAACGCCTCGCAGATTTCCGATGGTTCGGCCGCGCTGCTCATCACCACTTCGGACAAGGCCCGCGAATTCGGGCTCAAGCCACTGGCCCGCTTCCATACCTTCGCCCTCGCCGGTGTCGACCCGATCATCATGTTGACCGGCCCGATCCCCGCGACCAAGAAGGCACTGCAGCGCAGCGGGTTAGCCCTTTCCGATATCGGAACTTTTGAAGTCAATGAGGCATTTGCCGCGGTACTCGGGGCCTGGTACCAAGAGATCGGTGCTGACCCGGCGCTAACCAACCCAAATGGCGGCGCGATCGCCCTTGGCCACCCACTCGGTGCATCCGGTGCGCGCCTCATGACTACCATGCTCCATCACATGCGTCGAAACAAC
>CAJBZP010000102.1 GCA_903960135.1 uncultured Actinomycetes bacterium
AAGGCAGGGCTGCGCGATACCTATCGGGAGGTGCACCCAAATCCGGTCACGGTGCCGGGGATCACGATGGTGGATCCGGATTTTGAAAAAGGTGGAGTCGGCGACCGAATCGATTACATTTACGCCGGTGGGCCGAGCCGGACGCTTTCTAGCATGGTCATCGGCGAGACGGGTGGCCCTGATGTCGGTACCGGGTTCAATAAATGGACTTCGGATCATCGCGCGGTGCTCAGCACCTTTCGGGTAACCCCGGTGCCGTTGGCAACCACCGTTGCCTTAGACCGGCGCATGCTGAACCAAGGTGATGCGCTCAACGTTCGCTATTACGCACCCGGATCCACGGCTACGTCAATCGTGGTCGTGCCGGAAGGCGCGGCTAAGTCCGAAGCCATTTTGACAATGGGCACTACTGAATCAGGCAGCACCTCATTTTCTACCGCGGCGCTGCCACCCGACGGATATGACATCGTCTTGTTGAGTGGTGATGGCGCGGAATTAGCGCGAAACTCATTTTGGGTGCGATCAACTAATGGCGGGGTTGAACTTAAGTCGGGCAAGGAGAGCTACCAGGTGGGCGAGGCGATAGATATCTCCTGGCAGAACGGCCCAGCCAATCGCTGGGACTGGATCGGGGTCTACCGAGCGAACGCCGCCAACCCGAACAAGGACGACTACCTACTTTGGGGATACACGGGCGGCCATGAATCGGGTGCCTTGCCACCTCAGGTGTTCGGCTCGATGACTTTGGATTCGCGATCTGCGGGCAAGCCGTGGCCGCTACCCGCGGGTCGATATCGCATCCACTACCTGCTGACTGACCAGTACAAGTCAGCCGGCTTTCGCGATATCGAGATCGTGAAGTAGCGCCGGTGACCGCTGGGCGCCGTGCAGTAGGCGACTGCCGGTAGCATCGGCTCCCATGCTCAATAACCCGGCCGCCCGCAGGTTGGCCAGTGGGATCATCGAGCCACCGGCGCGGCTTTTGCTCCGGTTACACGTAGCACCTGATTTCGTCACCGTTTTTGGCACCGCGGGTGCAGTGGCCTCGGCCCTGATTTGCTTTCCAACGGGTAATTTCGGCCTGGGTGTGTTGCTAATCGCGGTATTTGCTGTGAGCGATCTTCTCGACGGCACCATGGCCCGACTGGCCGGCACCAGCGGGCCATGGGGCAACTTCCTAGATGCCACCTTGGACCGAATTGCCGATGGCGCGATTTTCGGTGGCCTGATCATCTGGGCCGCTATCAACGGTGAGGTCGGTACCGTCTGTGCCGGCACCTTGGCTTTGGTGATGGGCCAGGTGACGTCCTATGCGAAAGCGCGGGCGGAGGCAGTGGGGGCCACCGCGAATGTGGGTATCGCCGAGCGTGCTGAACGGTTGATGGCAGTTTTGGCGGCCGCATTGCTTACCGCATTCGGGGTGCCGTACGTGCTGCCGGCGGTGCTTTGGCTTCTTGGCATTTTGGGTCTTGTCACCATCATTCAACGTATGGCCGTTGTCCGCAAGCAACTCAAACCATGATTAACGAGGTTCGCGATGCCGCGGTCGAGTGGGCGTTCACCATCGGTTGGCGGCTGACCAAGCAAGTGCCAGAACCCGCGGGTCGCGCGGCCTTCCAGCTGGCTGCCGACACTATGTGGCGCCGAAACGGTGAGTCAGTTCAACAACTCGAGCGGAATTTGGCGCGGGTGAACCCGGCTTGGACCAAGGAAGAACTACATGAGTTGAGTCGGGCGGGAATGCGCAGTTATTTGCGCTATTGGTACGAGGCATTTCGATTGCCGTCATGGTCACATGATCGGATCAGCGGCACTTTTGATCTTGCTGGAAAAGAGGTGATGGACGAGGCGGTGCGATCGGGTACTGGTGCAGTGATGGTGCCCTGCCACATGGCGAACTGGGATCACGCCGGTGCTTGGGGTTGCCTGCGGTTTGGTGGCGTCACAACGGTTGCCGAACGCTTGCAACCCGAGGGCTTGTTCAACCAGTTTCTCGCATACCGACAGACCCTCGGCATGGATGTGCTGGCGATCGGTGAGCCGGACATCGTGCGGACTTTGATACGCAAAGTCAAAGAGGGCCGCATCCTTGCCCTTCTTGGCGATCGCGATATCAGCCGCAATGGTGTGGAAGTCGACCTATTCGGTGAGCCTGCGTCACTACCGGGTGGGCCGGCCCTAATTGGGCTCTTGTCCGGGGCACCTGTTTATCCGGTGACGATGTGGTTTGACGGGGAGCGCACCACCGGCCAGGTCTATCCGGCGGTGCATGCCCCAAGTGAGCTACCCCGTGCGGAGCAGGTGCAGGTGATGACCCAGCAGATCGCTCGCGCTTTCGAGGATGGGATCCGCGCCCACCCGACCGACTGGCACATGCTGCAAAAAGTCTGGTTGGCCGATCTGGACCCAAATCGCCGCGGCGTGCCAGCGTCATGAAAATTGGCTTGGTCTGCCCTTACACCTGGGATACCCCAGGCGGTGTTCGGTCACATGTCGCCGATCTAGCCCTCACTTTGCAGGAGCACGGACACACCGTGAGCGTGCTGGCACCCGTAGACGATCCATCGCTATTACCACCGTGGGTGGTTGATGGGGGGCGTGCGGTCGCGGTGCCGTACAACGGGGCCGTAGCAAGGATGAACTTTGGCATTAAGGCGGCTAACTCGGTGCGCCGCTGGGTGCGAGATGGTGACTTCGACGTCTTGCACATACACGAACCGCTGGCCCCTGGGCTATCACTCCTCGCATGCTGGGTGGCTCGTGGGCCAATAGTCGCGACCTGGCACTCGGCGCATGTGCGCTCACGTATCTTGTCGGCTGGCTACTACATCGCGCAGACGGCAATGGAGAAAGTGCGGGGGAGTATTGCGGTGAGCGAAGACGCGAGGCGTACCTTGGTGGCCCATGTTGGGGGCGATGCTGTACTGATCCCAAATGGAGTCCGCGTTGATGCATTTGCCGCCGATGGGCGCCTGCCGGAGATCACTTCTGCACATCCCACCATCTTGTTCCTTGGCCGCATCGATGAGCCGCGTAAGGGCCTTGACGTCTTACTTGATGCGTTACCCGCGATCATCGCCCGCGTACCTGACGTGCGCGTTTATGTAGCAGGGCCGGGTGATCTGGGCGATCAGCATGAGAACCTAGACCCGGCGCTCGCAGAGGTTGTCACCTTCCTCGGCCGCGTTAGCGACGAAGATAAGGCACGGGCCCTTAGGTCGGTTGATCTTTACGTTGCCCCGCACACCGGTGGTGAGTCATTTGGCATCGTGTTGATCGAGGCGATGGCTGCTGAAACAGCGGTGCTGGCATCTGATCTGCCCGCATTTAGGTGGGTGCTGGAAGAGGGTAAGTCCGGTGCACTTTTTGTCAATGAGGATGCCGCTGACTTAGCGGCCCAGGCGGTGCGACTATTAACTGACCGCTCTGCACGTGAGCAACTCACCTCCGCCGCTCGAATCCGTGTTCGAGAGTTCGACTGGAATACCGTCGTCGAGGATGTGATCGCCGTGTACGACAGTGTTGGTATGCCGGGTGAGAAAGTAACAACCGATCTTCGCGGTCAAATTGTGGGCAGACTCGGAATAAGGCCGGTGTCGTGATGTGGCTGGTAATCGTGATAGCGGTGCTTCTAATCGGACTTGGCTTTTACTTGAGCATGACTGCCGGCCGCATTGATCGGCTCCATCAGCGGATCGAGACGTCATCGCTGTCACTTGATGCGCACCTGCTGCGCAGATCATCAATTGCGATCGAATTGGCAACTTCGGGGGTCCTAGACCCAGCTAGCAGCCTGCTCATCGCCGATGCCGCACATCTGGCTCGAACCTCGGCCGACCTCGATCCGGTACTGAAGGCGCAGGCTGAAAGTGACCTCACTGCAGCTTTGGACGCCGCTCTTGCTGACCCCGAGGAGACGCTCGAGATAGCCGAGACGCAATTGGGCAGTGACTTACTCGACGAGCTCGATGCGGCCTTTCGGCGGGTACAGCTATCAAGGCGCTTTCGTAATGATGCGGTTCGAGCCTGCAGGCAGGTGCGCGGTCAATTTCTCGTTCGGTTGTTCCGACTCGCCGGCCACACCACCTGGCCGCAGACTTGGGAGATGGACGACACCCCCCCGCAGGGGTTAGCCGAGCGCTAGGTTTCGATCGCCAACGGCCGCCCGCCTTGGGCCGACCGTGCAGGGCCGGATATTGGGCCCTATTATTGGCCTCGAAACCGTTAGTGCTGGCTCTTATGAGCTGGAGCCAGAGTGATGTGATTGAGGAGATGTAATGGCCGACCAAGAAGCCGTGACCGGTACCAGCCGGGTCAAGCGTGGGATGGCCGACATGCTCAAGGGTGGCGTCATCATGGACGTTGTCAATGCCGAGCAGGCGAAAATCGCCGAGGACGCCGGTGCTGTGGCGGTGATGGCCCTGGAGCGGGTCCCCGCCGATATCCGGGCCCAAGGCGGGGTGGCACGGATGTCAGACCCCGACATGATCGACGAGATCATCAATTCCGTTAGCGTGCCCGTGATGGCGAAAGCCCGAATCGGGCACTTCGCTGAAGCCCAGATTCTGCAGTCGCTCGGCGTGGATTACATCGACGAGTCCGAGGTGCTTACGCCGGCCGACTACGCAAACCACATCGACAAGTCGCTGTTCACCGTGCCATTCGTCTGCGGTGCCACCAATCTCGGTGAGGCGCTGCGCCGCCTGACCGAGGGCGCGGCGATGATCCGGTCCAAGGGTGAAGCCGGAACCGGTGATGTGTCCAACGCGGTCACGCATATGCGCCGGATTCGTGGTGATATCGCGCGATTGACTTCGATGTCGCCGGATGAGTTGTATGTCGCAGCGAAGGAGTTGCAAGCGTCATTTGACCTAGTCGCCGAAGTCGCACGTCTGGGTAGATTGCCGGTGGTGTTGTTTACCGCCGGTGGTATTGCGACCCCAGCCGATGCCGCGATGATGATGCAACTTGGTGCTGATGGGGTGTTCGTTGGTTCTGGTATTTTCAAATCCGGTGACCCCGTGCGCCGAGCGCAGGCCATTGTTCAGGCAACCTTGAACTTTGATAATCCAGATGTGGTCGCAAAAGTTTCGCGCGGCTTGGGCGATGCAATGGTTGGCATTAACGTCGCGGATATTCCGGTAGCGCACCGGCTGGAGGATCGAGGCTGGTGACCGCGTCCCCGCTGATCGGGGTGCTGGCACTTCAAGGCGATATCAAGGAACACGAGCTTGCTTTAACAGCGGTTGGTGCGCGCACCGCTCGCGTGCGCACCGAGGCCGAGTTGGCGCAAGTCGATGGCTTGGTGATACCAGGTGGTGAGTCAACCACGATGTCAAACCTGGCAATTCGGATGAACCTCATCGACCCCTTGCGCGCCGCCTCGAAGGCTGGCCTACCGATGTATGGCTCATGTGCCGGAATGATCATGTTGGCCGCGCACGTAACCGATGCCCGCCCAGACCAGCAAACCATCGGCGGGCTGGATGTCACGGTTCGGCGCAATGCCTTCGGCCGCCAAGTGGACTCATTTGAAATCGACCTGGACATCTCAGGGTTTGGACCGGAGCCATTTCGGGCGGTATTTATCCGGGCCCCGCTGGTGGAGTCGGTTGATTCCGGGGTGGAAGTGCTCTCCACCCTCCAGCGCGGCGGTGCCGCAGGTACCATCGTGGCGGTGCGGCAAGGGGTGCGGCTCGCTACGTCATTTCATCCCGAATTGACGGGCGATACGCGAATCCACGAGTTATTTGTTGAGATTGTGAGGCAGCACTCATGAGCGGTCATTCCAAATGGGCGACCACAAAGCACAAGAAAGCCGTTGTCGATGCGCGCCGGGGCAAGTTATTCGCGCGCCTGATCAAGAATATTGAAGTTGCCGCGCGCACCGGTGGAGGCGACTTGGCCGGCAACCCAACACTTTACGACGCGGTTCAAAAGGCCCGCAAGACTTCGGTGCCGCTGGACAATATTGAGCGGGCGGTGAAGCGTGGATCCGGGCTGGAAGCTGGTGGGGCCGATTGGCAGACCATCATGTACGAAGGCTACGGACCAAATGGTGTCGCATTTTTGGTCGAGTGCCTCACCGATAACCGAAACCGCGCGGCATCTGAAGTCCGCGTTGCCATGACTAGAAATGGCGGCTCGATGGCCGACCCAGGGTCGGTCTCGTATCTGTTCGCGCGTAAAGGCGTGGTGATTGTGCCGAAATCCGATGGCCTCACCGAGGATGATGTCCTGAGTGCGGTATTGGACGCCGGAGCCGAAGAGGTCAATGACCTAGGGGAAGCATTCGAAGTGGTCAGCGCAGCTACCGATGTGGTCGCGGTGCGCACTGCCTTGCAAACCTCGGGGTTGGACTACGAATCCGCTGAAGCGACCTTCTTGCCGAGCGTTACTGTCGATTTAGATGAAGATGGAGCCCGCAAGGTCTTCAAATTGATTGACGTTCTCGAAGATAGCGACGATGTGCAAAATGTTTATGCGAACTTCGATGTGAGCGATGACATCATGGCAAGGGTCGGGTAGGTCCAAGGTGAAGAATGGCTGACGAGAGGCGCGGGGTAGGCACTCAGTTACGTGGCTGGGATGCCGCCACCTTCCGAACCGCTAGTGCGGATCCGAGCCTGCGCTCAACGGTGATTGCCCTCGCGATATTGGACCGGGCCCCAGATTGGGAGCGGTTGCACGCCCGCCTTGATCGCCTCACCCTATTTGTGCCGGCCCTGCGTAAACGCCCGCTTTATGGCGCAACCGGTTTTTCGGCACCGCGACTTGCCGTTGATCCGGATTTTGATCTCGATGTGCATGTGCGCAGGTATCGGTTGCCCGTCGATGTGGGTTGGCAAGGCTTATTGGATGATGCACGGCGAATGAGCCTGACGGACTTCGACCGCAACCGCCCGCTCTGGGAAGCAGTACTGATCGAGGGGTTGCCCGGGGATCAGTCTGCATTCTTATTGAAACTTCATCACTCCATTGCCGATGGCGCGGCGACCGTAATGATTGCGCTTTCACTTTTCGAATTCGGCGAGCAGGTCAATCCCGATGAACCGGTGCCACCGCCCGCACCGGCGGCCGAGGATGTCTCGGTGACCGACGTGACCATCGCCAACCTGACCGATAATTTCAAGTGGGGCACCGAACTCGCGGCCAGTTCAATACGCGGTGCCGTTGGCCTGGTCCGGGGTTCGGTGTCAGCGCCAACCCAAACTTGGTCTCGGGTATGGAATACGGTTTCGTCAATTGGCCGGTTCACCTCGGTAACTGATGGCCCGATGTCGCCGGTGCTGGCCGGCCGCGGCACCACCTATCGGTTCGCCGCTTTCAACCTACCGTTCGCGGCCCTTCGCGGGGCGGCGAAGTCGCGGGATCTCAGCGTCAATGACGCCTTCCTCGCGGCACTTGCCGGTGGGTTTGATATTTACCATCGCCGCCACGGGGTCGTCGTCGATGAATTACGAATCAATGTCCCCATCAGCTTGCGCGGGGATCCAGGGGATCGCACCGGGCAGGCTTCCAATGCCGTCAGTATTGCTCGGTTCCCATTTCCGATTGCCGGGTTGAGCACCAGCGAGCGGATGACCGCGGCACATGACCTTGTCTCCGACTGGCGCGAGGAACCGGCGCTTCGCTTAGCGGATCCACTTGCCGAAGTGAGTTGGTTTGTGCCGGTTCCGATGCTCGCCCAGGCGGCCCAAAGCAGTGACATCACGGCCAGCAACGTGCCCGGCCCGCCGGTTCCGCTTTATTTGGCCGGGGCCAAAATGCTCGCGGCCTACCCCTTGGTGGCCACAATCGGGGCGGCGGTGAACATCACCATGGTGACTTATGACGGCACGGCCTACGTGGGGATCTCGGCCGACGACCGCGCGGTATCGGACCTAAGTGACCTCGTGGCGGACCTGCGCGCCGGTTTTGCCGAGGTGGTCGGCGACCTCGTCGGCCGGCCGGAGCAGTACGCCGCGCCGGGTGCCTGATTCCCCCAATCTGTCGGCCCCCCACGTTACTGTCATCCGAACACCTGTTCGGACGGTGAAAGGGGTAGGCATGCGCGTCTTGGGAGTCGACCCCGGCCTGACCAGGTGCGGGGTGGCCGTGGTCGATGGCGCACCCGGTCGCACGCTTACTGCCATGCATATCGCGGTGCTCGGCACGGCACCTGCCACCGCTATCGAGATTCGGTTGGCGGCAATTGAGCGCGGGATCAACGCCCTCGTTGACCAATATGACCCAGATGTCATCGCGATTGAACGGGTCTTCAGCCAGCACAATGTGCGATCGGCGATGGGCACCGCGCAAGCGGCTGCCATGGCCTTGGTCATCGCGGGTCGGCGTGGGATATCGGTCGCTATGCACACCCCAACCGAGGTGAAAGCCGCGGTCACCGGAAGCGGCCGGGCAGACAAAGTGCAGGTCACTGCGATGGTGACCCGAATCTTGGGCTTGAGCCAAGCCCCGAAACCAGCCGATGCGGCCGATGCGGTGGCGATCGCCGTGTGCGCGATCTGGCGGGGAAGTGCGCAGCAGCGCATCGCAGCGGCGATTGCGGCCGGTGCTCGATGATCGCATTCCTGCGCGGTGCTGTTAATCACGTTGGGGTCGATCACGTTGTTGTCGATATCGGCCCGATGGGGGTTACCGCTTCATGTACACCGGCAACGGCACTTAGTCTGCGGGTGGGTGATCACGTCGAACTCGTAACAACCATGATCGTGCGCGAGGATTCCTGGACCTTATTCGGTTTCCTCGATTCAGATGAGCGTGCGGTATTCGAATTGGTGCAAACCATTAGCGGGATCGGCCCCCGACTGGCACTGGCAATCTTGGCGACTTTGGCACCGGATGAGCTTCGAGCGGCGGTGGCACGTGATGACTTCGCCACCTTGACCAAAGTGCCCGGTGTTGGTCGAAAGGGGGCGGGTCGGTTGGTGCTAGAACTTAAGGATCGCATTGGGCCACCAACCGGCGGAGGGGCCACTGCGGGCGGAATGCTAACCCCGGCAACTTGGCAAGGGGCCGTCACGGCCGGCTTGGTTTCCTTGGGGTGGTCTGCGCGCGAGGCCGATGCCGCAATTGTTGCCGTCACCCCACTGGCGGTCGAGATGGCCGACCCAGATATCGCCAAGCTACTTAAGGCCGCCTTGCAATCCTTGGATCGTTCATGAGCGATCGGGTCACCGATGCCGCACCAGATCCAACCGATGCTGCCGTCGAAGGCGCGCTGCGGCCGGGCTCGCTGCAGGAGTTCGTGGGCCAAGAGCGCGTTAAGTCCCAGCTTGGGTTGGTCTTAGAGGCCGCGCGTCGGCGCGGCCGCGCCGCCGATCACGTGCTCTTAAGTGGTCCGCCCGGCTTGGGTAAGACCACGTTGGCCGTCATCATTGCCGCAGAGTTGCAGGCCCCACTTCGCATCACCTCCGGCCCGGCACTGCAACATGCAGGTGATGTGGCTGCTGTTCTCGCGAGCCTGCAGCCGGGTGAAGTGCTGTTTCTCGATGAGATTCATCGCACCGCGCGGGCTGCCGAGGAGATGCTCTACTTGGCGATGGAAGACTTTCGGGTTGATGTGGTGGTCGGCAAAGGGCCCGGTGCGACGGCAATTCCGTTAGAGATTGCGCCGTTCACCCTCGTCGGGGCAACTACCCGGGCCGGTTTGCTCCCGAGCCCACTGCGGGACCGGTTCGGTTTCACCGCCCATCTGGATTTCTATGACCCTGCCGATCTTGAAATCATCCTGCGGCGCTCCGCATCGCTTCTGAGCGTGCCACTCCATGACGATGGGGCTGTTGAAATAGCCCGCAGATGCCGGGGTACCCCGCGAATCGCCAATAGGTTGCTGCGGCGCGTCCGAGATTTTGCCCAAGTGCACGGTAATGGGGTAGTTGATCGCGACACCGCCCATGCGGCGTTAGAACTTTATGAGGTAGATGAACTCGGCCTGGACCGAATTGATCGGGCGGTCCTTGATGTCCTGATAAACCGCTTCGGCGGGGGACCGGTCGGGCTCTCCACTTTGGCGGTGGCGGTAGGTGAGGAGCCGGAGACCATCGAGACGGTGGCGGAGCCCTTCTTGGTGCGGTTGGGCATGATCGTGCGCACCCCACGGGGCCGGGTCGCGGCGCCGGCGGCCTGGTCCCACCTCGGGGTAAATGCACCGATTTTGCCGCAAACACAGTTTGATCTAGGCACCTAAGCGCCGGCTGCCAAGGCACCGGTAGGCTCACCCGGTGGCCGTAAGTTCGGTCATCGGCGGGTTCTTAGCAGTTCTTGTCCCCGCCCGGACATTGTCAGGAGCGCCGTGGATCTCGTCACGATTTTACCGCTGGTCTTGATCGCGGTCGTATTCTATTTTTTGATGATTCGCCCGGCCAAGGTACGGCAAAAGAAGCAGGCCGAGACACTCGCGAAGATGGGCCCGGGCACCAACATCATGACGACCGCCGGGATCTTTGGCACTGTCGTAGCCAATGGCGATGAAGTCCTTGTTGAGATCTCACCAGGGGTCATCATCCGGATGCTGCCGGCCGCCATCGCCAAAGTCATCCCGGTCGAAGACCTTGAGGTAGCGGCCCCCGATGAGCCAGAGGCACCGGGCGCGCCGGGCTCGGCAATCTAGGCGGTCAAACAGGTGGCTCCTCCGGTAACTTCACGGCCCGCGCGCGGGCTGATTGCCTTGTTCATTGTGTTAGCGGGCTTACTCGCTTGGGCATTTTGGCCCGGAACAGCCAACACGGTGCGCCTTGGCCTAGACCTACAAGGTGGCACCCAGGTTATTTTGGTGCCCAAACCGGTAACGGCCGGTGCCACAATCACCGACGAGCAACTGGCGCAAACCGTGGCCATTATCCGCCAGCGCGTTGACGGCCTTGGCGTTGCGGAAGCCGAAGTCACCACCCAGGGGTCGGGTAACGGGGCCGCGATCATCGTCTCGGTGCCCGGCGCCGAGCAAGATCGCCTAGTCGACCTGGTCAAGCGCACGGCCCTACTAGATTTCCGCCCGGTCGATACGCTGCTCAACCCACAGCCATTTGATGTAAATGCCACCCCGACCGCGGATCCGTCTGCC
>CAJBZP010000103.1 GCA_903960135.1 uncultured Actinomycetes bacterium
GAACCCTGAGGTAATAATCGAGACGGCGGCCGCCATGGGGGTCCCGATGCCGGCCCCCTGCATACCCATCGTGGTTGATCCTTGGATGCCGCCGTCGAACGTGCTGGTTGACGGAATGCCCGCTCTGACCGAAGGGTCAGTGTGTGAGTGTCTTTGGGCTGGGACCATCGTGCTCAGTGGGCCGTCCCCGGCCATGAACGTCGAGGCCGTCTAAGCCGCCTTCATGCTTAAAGCCAAGTGACTCGCCCGCTGGCCAGGCCATAAATGCCACTCACGATTCCCAATTTACCCGTGGAAGTGATACCGGAGATGATGGAACTTCGGTTTTCAACCTTACGCGCCTGGTAGGTGGCATTGGTCGCGATTGCATCATTAGTGGTGTGTCCTGGCGGAAGATTTTCAATGCCGGGGATAATGCGCTCTACGAAAGCGTCAAGATGGGTAGGCGGTAATTCACCGCTCTTGATACTGCCCTCCGAAGCGACCACTGCACCGCAATGGGTATGACCAAGAACAACGATCAGCGATACTCCAAGAGCGGCAGCAGCAAACTCCAGACTGCCAAGACCAACGTCTTCGCAGACATTGCCGGCGTTGCGCACTACGAAGAGATTCCCTGGCGCGGTATCGAAGATGTTGTCGGGATTCACCCTTGAATCGCCACACGACAAGATGGCCGCGAACGGCTTTTGTCCCTTCGCGGGGGTGGACCCCAGCGGCGAGTAGTTCTTTGCCACCAAGTTGCCGTTGGCGCTTCGAGTATTCCCAGCCTTCAGGCGCCTTAAGGCTTCGGCCGGAGACACCAGCTCGGCGGCCCCCGCAGTAGTAGCGCCCACGAAGGGAACTGCGGCCAAAGTGGCAGCGGAAGCGCCTAAAATCATGAAATTCCGGCGAGACATCTCCATGGTAAAGCCCTTTCTCGGCTGTGGTTTAACTGTCGCTAGGGAGGCCGGCAGCAGTGGTGTTGCGATGACGTTACACGGGCCTAAAGATTCGGCAACCCGAATCACCCGAGGAATTGTTCTGGTTAAAGAGTTACGGGGCTACCCCCGAAACGTAGGGGAGCAGGGGCGATTTAGGCCCTCACTTCTTACGCCGATCACCTAGTGCGCCCAGGCCAGCTGCCGCCGCCCCGATCGGCATCATGATCAGCATGAAGATCCAGTAGGCGAGGGTGAGCACTAGCGGATCGACGATGATCAGCCAGAACAGCCCGCGGAGCAGGCTAAACCCGGTGAACTCGATGAAGAAGAACGGTGCCTGCCCGCCGATGAAGGCGGTTACGGTGATCCAGATCGTCCAGATCCCTAGGACGATGGCGAGCGGGATGCCAACCACGTAGGTCACCGCATTGAAGTTGCGTTCTGCATTTGATTCCATGCTTGCCCCCAAGTCAATAGTCATAAGTACAGCCCCTTGCGCGATATTGCGGTTTTAGCCTCGCACCAAGGTATGACAGTTGAACCCCATCCTCCCTGAACTTTTCCAAGGCACCGCCGTGCGGCAGCAGGTGATAGATGCGCGCCATGGTTTGCTCCGTACTCAATCCGCAGATGACTTCGGCACTCGGTATGTAATAGTTGGGCGGTGCCCGCCGGCGTGCGAACGAGTTAATGGGCGAAGTCCAAAAGGGAAAGCGAGATCCAAGTCGTGAGATCAACATTGACTGCTCGACGTATTGCAGGTGTCGTGTGCACGATTGCGCTCCTCGCGGGTGTGGCAGGTGTTGTTGCTCCGGCGGCTCCAGCGGTAGCTCCGTTAGCCGAGGCTTTCGAGCCGACCTTGTC
>CAJBZP010000104.1 GCA_903960135.1 uncultured Actinomycetes bacterium
AGCCCAAAAGATTCGCCTAAGGCATCGGAGATGTAAAGCAGATTAGGACCAAGAACTGCGCCGATAGTTCCTGCCCAGACCACCCAAGACAAAGCACGCGCCCGGTGGTCCTCTTGCGCAAGGTCGGTAGCCGTATATCTTCCTTGATAAATTGCCGTTGACACAACACCAAATACCGCACAGCCGAAGTAGACAATGAAGACATTCTGTAGAATAGAACCAGAAAGAATGATTAAGGCTCCGAGGGCGCTGATGGCTAGTCCGAAGGTGAGAGCAATTCGCCTCCCATGGAGAAGAACTACTTTAGCCAGGGGCAGCGATGCTGTGGCGGCGCCAATAATTATTAATGTTTGCGCGAGGCTTGCGGCTGCTGGTGATCCGGTCAAGGTTACCGCGATTAGACCGCCGGCAGGTACTGTCCCGCCAAGGCCGCTCATGATTAGCGCCAATGAAAGAGTTCGAATAGTGCGTCGTTGAACTATTGCTCTGTCGGTGCTGTTATTTACGGGGTCAAAGACGCTCAATTCATTGCAGTCTGCGCAAAAGAGCTAACTGTCATGAATCAAATCGTAGAGTACTTTGACATCGAGCGAGAGCAAATGGTTACCGGAATGCAACAACTATTCAGAAACATCATAAATTAATTTGTACTTGATAATTTCACATCAAGTTCATTGGTAATTGTCGCGCAGTGAACGAGTTAACTCAGGCCGAGTTTGGCCTTAACTTGGCCGATCGACGGGTTAGCGAGCGCGCTGCCATCGTCAAAGAGCATGGTTGGCACGGTCTGGTTGCCCCCGTTGACGGATTCAACGAATGCCGCTGCCACCGGATCGACCTCAATATCGACCTCTTCGAAGGAAATGCCCTCGCGGCCCAACTGGGCTTTTAGCCGTTGGCAGTAGCCACACCAAACCGTCGTATACATCTTCATCTGGGCAACGCTAGCGTGCACCTGTGATGGGTGAACCAGGTGAGGTACTAGCCGGGCTCGATGACGAGCAGCAGGTGGTAGCCACCAGCGTGCACGGCCCGGTCGTAGTGCTGGCTGGGGCTGGTACCGGCAAGACCCGGGCCATCACCCACCGCATGGCCTATGCCGTGGCGACCGGGGCCCATGAGGCGCGGCGGTCACTGGCGGTCACCTTCACCACCCGGGCGGCCGGTGAGATGCGGGTGCGGCTGCGCGAACTTGGGGTGGAGGGTGCCCAGGTGCGTACCTTCCATGGCGCGGCGCTGCGCCAACTGCGCTACTTCTGGCCCCGGTTAAGTGGCCAGCCATTTCCTGAAGTCCTACCCAGCAAGGCGCGGCTGCTCGCTGAGGCGGCGTCTAAGTCTGGGATAACGACAAATGCGGCGGTGATCCGCGATCTCGCCTCAGATATCGAGTGGTCGAAGGTGAGCGAGCTGGCTGCACGTGATTTATTAACAGATCCACGTGCCGCTGCGCATCAGTGGAGCCTGGATCTAGCCGATGTCATGAAGGTCTACGCCGCCTATGACGACTTGAAGTCCGCGCGTGGCTTATTGGATTTCGAGGATGTGCTTTTGGTTACCGTCGGAGCCCTGCAGACGCGCCCGGATATCCTCGATGAGGTCCACTCGGCCTATCGCTGGTTCACCGTGGATGAATTTCAAGATGTCAACCCGCTGCAGCATCGATTGCTGACCCTTTGGCGTGGGGATCGTGATGAAGTCTGCGCGGTTGGCGACGTCAGTCAGACCATCTACTCCTTCACCGGCGCATCTGCTGACTACTTGGTGAACTTTCGCACCGAGTTCCCCGACGCCACCGAGGTGCGACTCGTCAACTGTTATCGCTGCACACCGCAGATAGTGGAGAGAGCGAATTCGGTGATCGCACAGGCGCACTCGCGGGCCGCGGTGATTTTAAGATCCATGCGCGAACCCGGGGTCGAGCCGGTGGTGGCGTCGCACCCGGACGAGGTAGCCGAAGCTACTGCCGTCGCTGAGTCGATTTCAGTCCATCTGCGTAACGGCATTTCAGCGCGAGACATTGCCGTGCTGTTTCGGATGAATGCCCAGTCGGCTGATCTCGAAGCGGCGCTGTCGGCGCGGGGGATACCGGTGGTGATGCGCGGGGCGGAACGGTTCTTTGATCGCCCAGAGGTGCGCGAGGGTGTTACGCGCATCCGGGGTGCGGCGCGCGGCGGTGGCGACACCGGGGTCCTTGGTGACGAAGTGCGTGGGATTCTAAGTGCTGCGGGCTGGGCCGCTGAGCGCCCGCAAGGCAGTGGCGCGGTGCGCGAGCGTTGGGAGTCACTTGCGGCGCTGGTCACCTTGGCCGATGAGAATCCGCAGTTGGATTTACCGGCATTTGTCGCGGAACTAGATAATCGCGCGCAGGCGCACCATGCCCCCGCGGCCGATGCCGTGACGCTCTCCTCATTGCATTCGGCTAAAGGCCTCGAATGGCAGGTGGTTTTCCTTGTCGGCTGCAGTGATGGCCTGCTGCCGTTGGCCAGTGCTGATACCCCAGCTCAAGTTGAGGAGGAACGCCGACTGCTCTATGTCGGGATGACTCGGGCCAAGTCGTACCTGCACTTGTCATGGGCCCGCGCTCGCGCACCCGGTGGCCGAGAGAATCGTGAGTTCAGCAGGTTCTTGGTTGAAGTGGGTGGGCCCGATGGGGATTTTTCTGATGGGTTCGACGGTGACCGATCAGGCGGGAGGGTGCGCGCCGGTTCAGGTCGCGTGCGCACGGAGCGCAAGAAGCGCGGCCCGGCGAGTTGTCGCACCTGCGGTAAGAGTTTGGTCACCGCACCCGAGCGCACATTGGGTCGGTGCCGTACCTGCCCATCGAAATATGACCCGGAGCAATTCGAGCAGTTAAAGCGCTGGCGGCTAATGCAGGCGACCGAGCGCGAGGTGCCGGCCTTCGTCATCTTCACCGATGCCACCTTGTTGGCAATTGTCGAGCAATTGCCAACCAGCTTGGAGCAGCTATCAACTATCTCGGGTATCGGCCCGGCGAAGTTGGAGTTGTATGGGCCGACCTTGCTCGAACTCCTTAGCGATTCGACTTTGTAGTGAGAAAATAACTAATCACTCGCGGTCGTGAAGTCCGGTACCCAGCGCTCGAGTTCTGCCCGCATCGGCACTGTTGCACCGAGTTGACAAAGTACCCCGATGCAACCCAACCAGACTCGATGAATCAAGGCGTAGGACGGCGGCAGGTTCAATTTCAGGCCGACGGTGAAATCAGGATTGCGCATGTCATTCATGCGAGTGAATTGGCCGCGCATCCAATCGCGGGAGAAGGTGAACTCCGCATGGCGAGCGGGCTCGACGAAGGGCGCTAGATAGCCCAAGAGTTGCTCGGCGTCGATATCGATATTGGGCTTGATGAAACCCTCGGTGCGCAGGCCATCGATCACCATTTGAGCGTCGCCGAGTTGCGCGATTCGAAGCAGCGTCCCCATGGCGGTCGGCAGACCGCCCGGTAGGGCGGCGCAGGCACCGAAATCGAGTACCCCGAGTCGACCATCAGCGGTGACCCGGAAGTTCCCGGGATGCGGATCGGCATGCAACAGCCCGGCTCGCGCGGGGCCAGAGAGCAAGAAGCGTTCATAGAGTGCGCCGGCGGCATCACGCTCGGCTTGGGTGCCGTCTTTGATGATGGTCGAGAGCGGGGTGCCGTCAATCCACTCACTGACCAGCACGTGCGGTGCCGCCACCAATACGTGGGGGATGACGAACTCGAGGTCGCCTTCAAACGCAAGGGCGAAGGCCCGCTGATTCTGGGACTCGTGCAGGTAGTCAAGTTCGTCAACGGCGCGATCCCGGAGTTCGTCGAGCAATGGCTTGATATCAAGCCCGGGAATCCAAGATGCGAACATCTTGCCCATGCGTGCCATTTGATTCAGATCGCTGATCAGCGCTTTATCCGCCCCTGGGTATTGAACTTTTACCGCGACCACTCGTCCGTCATGCCAGATGGCTCGATGCACCTGGCCGATTGAAGCCGCAGCTGCCGGCTGGTCGGAGAACTCAAGGAATTTGGCGCGCCACTTCGTGCCGAGTTCCTCGGCGAGAATTTGGTGGATCGAATCGGCAGGTAGTGGTGGTGCGGCATCTTGGAGCTTTGTCAGGGCCGCCCGATAAGGCCCGGCCATTTCCTCGGGCAGGGCGGCTTCGAAAATACTCATGGCCTGGCCTAGTTTCATGGCCCCGCCCTTGAGTTCACCGAGCACTTTGAACATCTGTTCGGCGGTGCGGGCCTGCAACTCCGCTGCCACAAGCTCAGCGGACTTGCCACCAACTCGCTTACCGAAGCCAAGGGCGGTCCGGCCGGCGAATGCCGCCGGAAGCGCAGCCATCCGCACGCTGCGGGTGATGGCGTTGCGCGGGAGTTCGGCCATGCCTCATTGTCACCCAAACGAGAGGTGCGCGCGAACCGGGTCAGCCTGCGGCCAGGTGCAACCGCAAAGTGGGTGCGAAGGTCGCGCGATGGGCCGAGCCCGCCCACCGGGTAGGCGCAGTTCGAAAGCCAGTTCGCACCAAAGTTCGGGGTTGGCGGGTTGGTCTATCCAGGTGCGAATGAGCAGCGCGGTTTGGATCGCGGCGGCCCGAACCAGAAGTCGATCCAGCGGCAGCGTCTGCAGGCGCCGGAGCGCGCTGGCCAATTGCAGGGTCACTTTCGGCCACATGGCATCAGCATCGACCGCGTGCAGATACGTACATCGAAGGCAACTGGTTTTACCGGGTATCACAATTGGCCCGATTACGGCCCGCGCACCGTAGACCGTGGCCGGCAGGTGCGGGTGCTCATGTAGTGGGGTATCGACGTCGTCGATGATGTCCGGGTGGGCGCCGTCAGCGAAAACGACCAACACCCGGTTAGCGTCAGGTATAGATGGAGTTGCACCAATTGGGTTCACCCGCAGGCCGCAGATTTCAACGAGTTTGAATATCTCATTGGCCAGTGCGCCACTACCGACGATGTAGATGCTCGCGTCCTGACGATTCTCGATTGCATCAAGTGCCATTCGCCCGGCGGGGTAGGTGTGGGCCGCGGCTGCAAGATCTCCCACCTGCTCATCGCGTTCGACGGCACCTAGCCAGCGCCAACTACTTGGCATATCTGTTGCGTCTTCGAGGGCACCGAGGCTTTGCAGGGTGCGGATTATGCGGCCAGCGGCTGCTGGCGCAATACCGAGTTGGTCGGTGATCTCACCCCAGGTGCGCAGGCCATCAAGGCTGCGCAGCCAGGTGGCGTGCACGGCGTCCATCTGGTCCAAAACCGCCCGGGAATCGCTCGAGCAGATCACTAGGTGCCCGGTTTCGCGCCAGACCATGGGAAAGTCGCGCCGGTAGCGGGGGCGGGCCCCCGGCGCCATCAAGTTAACAAGCAGGTCAGGTAATTCGCAGGTGCTCATAGCGGCAGATTGCTACCCGCTGCCTGTGGATTGCTAGTTGCTATGCACAGGGGATATGCGGTAATGCAGGTAACCGTTCGGGCAGACCACCGGCCGGGCCGGTTGACCCCGAGCCGCCGCGGGAAAATGTCCGTTTTATCCTGTTATTTGGGGCTAAATGCCTGAAAACACGGGCGAAATCCGGTTCCGTTTGCTCGCGCCGCGACGGATCGGCCCACTTGGTGCCCTATCGTAAATAAGTCCCAACCAGATGAGGTGGTGCAGACCACCTGGCCGCAGGAGCGGTTCGGCAACCAAGTGGAGGTCCCCATGGCTGAGAGCTATACGGGCGAGGCGTACTGCGTTAAGTGCAAGGCAAAGCGTGAGTTCACCGGTCACGTAGAAGAGACCAATGGACGCCGCTTTGCCAAGGGCATCTGCCCGACCTGCGGCACCAAGGTGACCCGCATCCTCGGAAAGGCCTCTTCTTAGGTCAGCCGAGCACGAACATCAGGAGGCGGGGCCGCAGGGTTTGGGCCCCGCCTCTCAATTTGGGCAGCTGGTCCGTTTTGGTATTTGGAGGTAGTCCCGGTCGCGGCCGGTGGCCGTCGCCGAGGTTTATGGCGGGCCGGGGTACCGTGCTCTGGTGAGCACCAACCCACCCTTTGGCTTCGGGGTCCCAGACTCTGGCGGCGGCGGGTTCGATATGTCCGCCCTTGGGGCCGCTCTGCAGCAACTTGGCCAAATGATGCAAAACCCAAGCAGTGGTCCGGTCAATTGGCAGCTGGTGCGAGATATTGCTCGGCAGGTGCTGGCGAGTGCCGGTGACCCATCGGTGGCCGATGCGCAGTCGCGGGCAGTTGTTGATTCAGTTCGGCTGGCCGACCTTTGGCTCGACGAGGCCACCACCTTGCCCGCGGTGGGCCAAGTCCCAAAGGCGTGGAGCCGCTCGGAGTGGTTGGAGGCGACGTTGCCAATGTGGCAGCGTTATGTCGAGCCGATCGCAATTCAGATGCAGCAGGTCCTCACTGATGCGGGGCCAAGTGATCAGGATGTCTCGTCCGATGACCTAAGTGCGGCGTTGCCTGAGCAACTTCGCGGACTATTCCCCGGTGGCGTCCCGGACGAGATGCTGGCAATGCTCCGTCCAATGATGGGCATGGTGCAGCAACTAGGAGCTGCAGCGTTCAGCATGCAGTTGGGGCAGTCCCTTGCGGCACTTGCCCAAGAAGTAGTCAGTGCCGGCGATATCGGCATCCCGCTATTACCAGATGCGACTTGCGTGTTGCTGCCTAACAACATTGAGCAGTTCGGTGCCGGCATTGGCGTAGCAGCCGATGACGTCCGCCTTTATTTAGCCCTTCGGGAGTCAGCCCACCAACGGCTTTTTGCACACACGGCTTGGCTGCGCCCGCGCCTGATGGGAGCCATCGAAGAGTATGCCGGTGGTATTCGGGTCGACACCTCGCGACTTGGTGACGCGATGTCCGGTGTTGATCTAAGCAACCCTGAAGCATTGCAGCAGTTGATGGCATCGGGGCTGCTTCAACCGGCCGACACCGACGAGCAGCGTGCGGCACTGGTTCGACTCGAGACCCTCCTGGCCCTAGTTGAGGGCTGGGTTGACGATGTTGTCGACACGGCCATTGCTGAGCGAATGCCAAGTGCCCTTGCCCTGCGCGAGACCATGCGCAGGCGTCGTGCTGCCGGTGGGCCGGCTGAGAAAATGTTCGCCACCCTTGTCGGGATGGAGTTGCGGCCAAGGTCACTGCGCGAGGCGGCTAACTTGTTCGCGGCAGTTCGAAGCCTAAAGTCAATCGCTGACCGCGATGGCCTTTGGGGTCACCCAGACCTGCTACCAGATGGCGAAGACCTGACCGACCCATTGGGATTTGTTGAGCGCAGTAACCAACCAGATGTGGGCTGACGCATACTCCACCTTGCATTCGTGGCAGCCGCCGACGACGGCACTGGGATGCCGGCGCGACGAGTACCTTGAATTCTTGACCGCCCACGCCGACGGGGTCTGGCGCGAGTGCAGAGTTGGTCACCTCACCGCGAGCGCTTTGGTGCTCGATGAGAAACGACAGCGGGTCCTGCTCACTTTGCACCCCAAAGTCGGCAAGTGGCTACAGCTAGGGGGCCACCTGGAGTCAGGTGATACCTCGGTTCGTGCCGGGGCCCTTCGCGAGGCCATCGAGGAAAGTGGCATCAGCACGATGCGCATTAGCGCGGCTCCCGTCTGCCTTGATCGGCATCCGGTGCCGTGCGCCGGCGGCCAAAGTGAGCACCTGGATATGCAGTACTTGGCCTTGGTGCCGACCAGCGCGCGGGCAGTGATGAGCGCCGAATCTGATGACCTGCGGTGGTTCGACCTAGCGCAGTTGCCACTTGACCTAGATCAAAGCGTGCGAACGCTGATTGAACTTGGCTTGGACGAGGTGCACGTGCGCTAACCGGTAGGTAAACAACGAAAGATGGTGAAAAAAGTTTTTATCCACACCCTGTGAAAAGACTTTTACCCATGGTTTGCCGCAGGCGGGCTGGTCATCCTCAGGTTCATCCACAGGCTTGTGCACCGCGTTTCCACGGTTAACCCCTAGGTTTCCACAGCCTGTCCCCAGCTGCGTCCACAAGGAAATGGGGCAACCGGGGTTAAGCCGTTGACTCAGTCATGGGCAGGTCCATAAGTTCAGTCTGACGAAACCTCCGGGATAACGGGTGCAGGTCCGCACGGGGAAGGTGGACCTGGGCTATGAGCCCCGGGGGTTTCGCTTTTCCCTCCAAAAGCCAGGTGACGTAGTCTTAGGCGGTGTCAAACCTGACTTGGTGGCTGATCCCGATTGGGGCCACGATTTTGGCCGTGGCTTGGGCGGCCTTTCGGAGCCGGCCGCGCCGGCCCACCGAAGCCGCAGCTGCCATGGATAACCTCCGCCGGCTAAACGACGCCATGTCCCGGCCACTGCCAAGTGAAAAACCAAGGTCTGAAACCGGGCCTGATGCGAAGGCACCCGGTCGGCCAACCACATGAGTTCGACCAACAACTTAAGTGATGGGACTCCCGGGCCCATCGCGTCGGGCAAGCCCGAAGCCGAACCGCGCCGAGGCCGGGCCCTTGCTATCAGCGCGGCGACTTTACTCATCTTGGTTTCAATTGCCTTGCTGCTCCCGGTGCCATTTGTAAAGCTTGCACCCGGTCCGACATACAACGTCGTCGGGCAAGTAGAGGGCACCGAGGTCATTGAAATATCCGGTACGCAGACCTATCCGACCACCGGCGACCTCGACATGACAACGGTGCTGGAGTCAGGGGGCCCACGCGGTGGGTTGACGTTCGTTGACGCCATGGCCTCCTGGTTCAATTCAGCTGACGCTGTTGTCCCGCGCGAACTTATTTATCCGGACGACGTCACGGGTGAGGATGTGCAGACTCGCCAAGCGATGCTGTTCAACACTTCAGAGTCCGATGCAATTGCGGCAGCCTTGAATTACTTGGAGTTACCGCTGCAGACCGAAGTCGTAGTTACCGCGGTGTACTCCGAAACGCCGGCTGCCGGAATCCTCGAGCCGAAGGATCAGATCCTGGCAATAGACGGTGCGGAAGTGACCGAGCCGGTGGATGTCAGCGACACAGTGCAGAAAAACCCGGTCGGCACGACATTTAGCTTCTCGATCGACCGCGGCGGCGAGGCCAAGAAAGTCACGTTGAAATCTGCGGACAATCCAGATCAGCCGGGAACGCCTTACATCGGGATCGGCGTGGGCATGTATTACGCCGCAGAGTTTGAAATCAACTTCACCTTGCAAGATGTTGGTGGCCCAAGTGCTGGCACGATGTTTGCCCTCGGAATCATTGACAAGTTGACTCCGGACGAACTGACAAAGGGCCGTCACATTGCCGGTACGGGCACGATGTCACCAGCTGGGGCCGTAGGGCCAATCGGGGGGATCCGACAAAAACTTGCCGGGGCCAGCGATGCGGGAGCCGAACTGTTCTTGATCCCGGCGGTGCATTGCAAGGAGGCGGCGGGTTTCATCCCGGAGGGCTTGACGGTCACGCCGATCGCCACTTTGACCGAGGCGGTCGAGGCGGTCAAGACTTGGACTACCGGAGGCACCGTCAAGGCGTGCCCGGCCAGTGCCGTAGGTTCTTGATATGACTTTTAATATGCCGGGTATGAGCGGATCAGGCGAGACTTCAGGGGCGGCCCCGCGGCGGCGTGGGGGAGTGCTTCTGCCGACTTTGATCATCCTTGGAGTTCTCGTACTTTCGTTCGTGCTGTTCACCGGGTTCTATACCGATTGGCTGTGGTTCCAGTCGGTGCAAAAGACCCAGGTGTTCACGACTTCCCTGGAAACCCGGGCGATCTTATTCTTCGCGTTCGGTACGACGATGGCTTTAATAATTATTTTGGTCATGTGGTGGGCGTGGCGCACGCGCCCGACATTTCGCGGCCTGACTCCCGATCAAGCCAGCCTGGAGCGTTACCGGCTCGGTATCGACCCCTATCGGCGGCGGGTGACGATCATCGCCGGCATCGGGGTGGGGCTGATGGCGGGGCTAGCCGCAGCCTCTGAGTGGGGCACCTACCTGCTCTGGCGCAATGCCACCGAGTTCGGCATCGTCGACCCCCAGTTCGGCTTGGATCTGTCCTTCTACACCTTCACCCTGCCCTTTATCCGCTTCCTCTTGGACTTCGGGTTCGCCGTAACCTTTTTGTCGCTTGTTGCAGCTGTCGGGGTGCAGTTCCTTTATGGCGGCCTGCGGGTTCAGCCACGCGGTGACCGGGCCAGTGGGGCAGCCCAAGTGCAACTGTCGACGATTATCGCGGTGATCTTGCTACTCAAGGCGGTTGCGTACTGGTTCGATCGTTACGCACTTGCCACCCAGAGTCAGGCATTGGTAAGCGGATTCACCGGGTTGAAATACACCGACGTCTATGCGGTTTTGCCCTCCTTAAACATTTTGACATTCGTCGCGATCATTGTCGCGGTCTTGTTCATCGTGAATATTTTTAGGCGCTCCTGGGTGCTCCCGACCCTGGGCCTCGGGTTGATGTTGCTGACAACCATCGTGGTCGGCGGGCTCTACCCGTTCTTCATTCAGCAATTCACCGTTCGGCCGAGTGAATTGGTCAAGGAACAGCCTTATATCGAGCGCAATATCAATGCGACCCGTGATGCCTACGGCATTACGGATGTAAGCGTTAAGGATTACGAGGGCACCGTGGAGCCGCCCACGGAGGCCGAAATTGTTGCCAGCAAGGGCACCTTGGAAAACATCCGACTGCTGGATCCAGCGGTTGTCTCGCCCACCTACAACCAGTTGCAGCAGATTCGAGGCTACTACTCGTTCAACAACAAGCTCGATGTTGATCGGTACGACTTCTCTGGTGAGCAACGCGGCGCAGTGGTAGCTGTACGCGAAATCAACCTCGCTGGTATTCCTGATGGCCAACGTAACTGGACAAATGATCGCGCTGTCTATACCCACGGATACGGGTTCGTGTCGGCGTACGACAACACAGCCTTGAGCAATGGGCAGCCCGATTTCTTTGAGAGCGATATCCCGTCCAAGGGTGACCTGCTCATCGACCAGCCGCGCGTTTATTTCGGCGAGCTTTCGCCGAGCTACAGCATCGTCGGCGCTCCGGCAGGCTCGGAGCCCAGGGAGTTGGATTACCCAGATGATGCGAGCCCGACGGGCCAAAAGACAAACACCTATGAGGGCACCGGCGGCGTATCGATGGGCTCGATTCTGGGCCGGTTGGTTTTCGCCACCAAGTTCCAAGACAGCAATATCTTGCTTTCGGATCTGGTGAACTCCGACTCGCGCATCCTGTGGGATCGTGATCCGTTAACGCGGGTGGAGAAGGTGGCTCCGTGGCTGACCTTGGATCAAGATCCATATCCGGTGGTTGCCAACGGCCGCATTCAGTGGGTCATTGATGCCTATACCACTTCAAATCAGTACCCATACTCCAGTCGGATTTCCCTTGCTGATGCAACCAGTGACGCATTCGGTGCACGTTCTGTTCCGTCAGGGCTACTTCCGCAGGATCAGTTGAACTACATGCGCAACTCGGTGAAGGCTGTTGTTGACGCCTACGACGGCACCGTCACACTTTATGCTTGGGAGCCGGCGGATCCAGTACTGCAAACCTGGATGAAGGCGTTTCCGGGTGTCGTGAGTCCGGTCGCGGATATGTCAGCCGAGTTGATGGCTCATGTCCGCTATCCGCAGGACATCTTCAAGGTGCAACGGGTAATCCTTAGCCGCTATCACGTCACCGATCCGGCAACTTTCTATAACGGTACCGATGTGTGGATCGTGCCATTTGATCCAACGGTTTCCCCGGCGCAGGTGTTCCAGCCGCCGTATTACCTAACCCTGCAGATGCCAGATCAAACCGGACCGGCATTCTCCTTGACCACGACGTTCGCGCCGCAGCGGCGACAAACCTTGGCCGCATTCATGGCGGCCGACTCGGCGCCGGGCCCGGGCTACGGCAAGATCCGAGTGCTCCAACTGCCGAGTAACACCACCATCCCGGGCCCCCAGCAGGTGCAGAATAACTTTGAGTCCGATCCACTGGTGAGCTCGCAACTGTCCTTACTGCGTCGCGGGGGGTCCGAGGTCGAGTTGGGCAACCTGTTGTCTTTGCCATTTAACGGCGGCCTGCTCTACGTTGAGCCGGTTTATATCCGCGCCGCCACCGATGGCTATCCACTTCTGCGCAAAGTGCTAGTCGGCTACGGATCGAATGTCGCATTCGAGGACACCTTGACCGCTGCGCTCAACAAGGTTTTTGCGACTTCGCCAACGGCGAGCGTGGATCCGGTTCCCGATGATGGTTCCGGTGGCACGATCACCCCGACACCGACTCCGGCTCCTTCGACTCCTTCGTCGGGGGATCCGGCAACTGACCTAGCGTTCGCGATCGCCGACGCGCAAACGGCCTATGACGCCGGGCAGCGGGCGCTGGTCACCGGTGACTTCACGGCCTACGACGTGGCCCAAAAGCAGCTGGCCGCCGCATTGCAGCGGGCGGCGGATGCGCAAGCACTATTGAGCGGGGCGGCGCCGGTAGACGAAGTTGCACCTGCTGATGCTGAAACGGAAAACCCCGCGGCGTAACCGCGGGGCCGGCTCGGCTGCAGCGCAATTGCCTGGGTGCGTCATGCTTACGCGGTGGCGGATGACCTAATAGTCAGTAAGTCTGTGGTGATCCCGCAGGCTGAATTGATGTGGAAATTCACAAGGTCATCTGGCCCAGGTGGCCAAAGTGTGAACACCACCGACTCCAGGGCGCAGTTGATATTTGATGTCGTGAATTCCCGTGGGTTAAGTGACCACCTGCGTGCCCGCGCGTTAGTCAGGCTGGAATCCAAATTAGTCGACGGATGCGTGGTGATTGCCGCGTCTGAGCATCGTTCACAACTGCAAAATAGAAGGGCGGCCGAGCAGCGGTTAGTCGAGTTGCTGAAGGAGGCCACCGCACCGCCACCTCGCGCTCGCCGGCCCACCCGACCAACCAAGGCCGCCGCTGAGCGGCGTATCAAGGAGAAGAAGGGACGTGGCCGCACCAAAGCGCTCCGGGCACCGGCAAATAGGGACGCTGACTGACCTGGATTTGGCCTAACGTCACCGTCCGTGTGGCACAATTTCGTCATGGCGGGACTCAGTAGGCGTGCGTTCCTCGCCACTGTTGCGGGCCTGAGTGCGGTGTGGGCGATCCCGAAGCAGGCCCTGGGCAGCAGGCTATCCGCACCGGCCACGGTGGGCACGGGTACGAGCACCCTGCAGCAGCGCATCGCCATCGGACCGGTCGCCAACAAGCAGTACCGCAAGCTCCTCACGCGGGTCGGTGAGCCGCACGTCGCGCGCCTCGACATTCTCGGACAGGTGCCCGACCCGAAGCGTGCTGATCGTCGTCGCTCGTTGTTCTACTTCGGCCATCTCTCCGACATGCACCTGATAGATGCGCAGAGTCCGGCCCGGCTTGAGCCGCTGATCGCCATGGACCACTCGCTGTGGGGCGGCGCGTTCCGACCGCAGGACACGCTCTCCGCGCATGTTGCCGCGGCGATGGTCACGAGCATCACAGACCTGCGGATTTCGCAGGTGACGGGTGCCCCCCTTGCGGCAGCCTTCGTCACTGGAGACACCGCCGACATGCTGAGCAGCTTGGAGACACGCTGGTATGTCGACCTTCTCGACGGTGTACCGATCACGCCGAACTCGGGCGACGTCGGGGTCTACGACGGCGTGCAGTCATGGTCCGAGGCGTACTACGCGTACCACCCGGAGGATCCGATCGGTGACTGGTTCGGCAACTACGGCTTCCCGGCGGTGCCCGGGATGCTCGATGCTGCGGTGGGCCAGGAGGTCAAGAGCCCAGGACTGCCAGTGCCCTGGTACGGCGTCTACGGCAACCACGACACCGTCTACCTCGGCACGCTGGGTGTGCCGGCCGCGCTGCGCGCTTTCGCCGTCGGCGACCGCAAGTTCTTCGACTGGACGGCTCAGGGCATCGACTACGTGCAGGGCTGGTCGGCGGATACGTCGGCGCTGGCGCGCATGCTGCATGTGCTTGAGGACAACATCGGCATCCACCTCGGCTCGAAGGCCGTCACGCCCGACCCGGCCCGCAAGCTGCTGCAGCAGCAGGACTTCATGGCCGCGCACTTCCAGACCACGCCGCACCCCGGTCCCGTCGGCCACGGCTTCACGCAGGCCAACCTCGACAGTGGCGAGACCTACTGGTCGGCGGACATCGGCCCGTTCGTCCGTGCCTTCGGCCTCGACACGTGCAACCAGATCGCCGGTCCGGACGGTGCGGTGCCCGAAGCCCAGTTCACCTGGCTGAGGCAGGGACTTGAGCAGGCCACGAAGGACGGAAAGCTGGCGATCTTGTTCAGCCACCACAACTCGTTCACCCTGGAGAACGACGCAGCCCTGGCCACCGAGCCGCAGCGACTCGTGCACGCGGAGGAACTCATCGCGATGGTGCTCGAGTACCCGAACGCCGTCGCGTGGCTCAATGGACATACCCATATCAACACGATCACGCCGCATCGCAACACTGCCGGAACGGGTGGCTTCTGGGAGATCACCACCGCTTCTTGCATCGACTATCCGCAGCAGCAGCAGGTGGTCGAGATCGTCGACAATCGCGACGGCACGATGTCGATCTTCACCACCGCCCTCGACCACGCGGCTCCGGCTGAGTGGAACGGCGACCTCAGCCCCCTCGGTCTCGCGAGTCTTAGCCGCGAGCTCAGCGCGAATGACTGGGTCGAGTTGCCGAGCATGCGCATCGGCTCGGTGATGGACCGCAACTGCGAGCTGCTCATGCCCGCCCCCATCGACCTGAGTGTCGTCACGGATGCCGCCATCGAGGCCGCGCAGGCGGCCGACCGCGCTCGGGTAATGGCCTACGAGCAGGGCTGGTCAACGCCATGACCCGGACCACGCCTCGACTCGCAATGACGGGAACGGCAGCCGTCATCGCGGCGATGCTGCTGGTGCTCACCGGCTGCGCATCGCAGATCGGTGGTCTTGCTCCCGTTGGCGGCGATGCCCTCACCGGCGTGCGGATCGCGGCGGTTGACGTGCTGCTTGAGCGCAAGCTCGAGATCCTCGAGGTGCCTGTTTGCACGCAGGTCGCCAAGGCGGTTTCTTGCGTGGGCAGTCTCATCGACGGGAGCGTCGTCACTGTCGAGGCCGACGTGTCCACCACGCCCGACACCATGACCGTCAGCGTAGGCGGAGAGAAGATCTACGACGGTGATGTGCAGGCCGTTCTCGACGAGGCTGCGCAGGACACCGGGTGAAGACCTATCGCATCTCCGCCCTCGCCTCTGCGTTTGTGCGCATGTGGCGGGGCTGGGCCGTCATCGTTCCGGTTGTCATCGTCAACGCGCTCCTGCAGGCGGTGCTCATCTGGTCAGACCCGACTCCAGGAAATGGTGTCGTCCCGATCCTGCTCGCGCTCGCCAGCGCGACTGTCTTCGCCGTTGCCTATGGCCTCGTTGCCGCCACCGCGCTTCACGTCGCGAGGGGCAAGGTCGGCTGGGCCAAGGCAATCGCGACGGTGAAGGCCAACGCCGGTGGCTACGTGCTGTGTTTCGTCGGTCTACTCATCGTCGTCGCGATCGGTAGCGCGTTCTACGGCCTCCCCGGGCTGCTCGTGCTCGCGGTGACGCCCTTCTTCCTCCTTGCCGCCCTTGACGGCGAGAAGAACCCCCTCGGCAGCAACTTCCGTGCCATCGGCCGCCGGCCATGGCGCTGGCTAATCACGACCGCAATCACCGGCCTGGTCGTCATCTTGGGCTCACTGATCAACGGCTTCACGGCCTTCTTCGTTCGCGGATCCGCAGCCAGCCTGATCGTGTGGGCCATCAGCGGGCTCGCTCTTGCCTGGTTCACGACTGCCTGGGCCCTGATCTACCGCAATGCCTTTGCCCCGACCGACGGGGAGACCTCGGCGTCGGCCGATGCTCCGGCAGGAGCCTTGCCCGGGGGTGATTTGGAGTAACCGCTCCCTCACCCGTATCCTTACGGAGCAATAAGCGACGCGGGGTGGAGCAGCTCGGTAGCTCGCTGGGCTCATAACCCAGAGGTCACAGGTTCAAATCCTGTCCCCGCTACCAATGAAGAAAGGCCCGGGATCATTCCCGGGCCTTTCTTCATTGGTAAAGGAAACACGACAGGATTTGGGAGGAGATTCGCCGAGGGGCGAATCGACGGTTCCTTTCCCCACTGCCAGCGAAAGAAGACCCCTCGTGAAGGAGGGGTCTTCTTTGCTTGTGAGGCCACGAGGGCTGGGAGGAGGACCACTGAGGAGCCTTCAAAAAAATCGTGCTCGGAATTCCGATTGTAGGTCAAGCAATCACGTCACGACTTCTGATAGTTCCGGATCAGAATCTGCTGAGACTGAGAATCACAATTCATGACCACCTCATACTGCAGAAGTCCTCGAGGCGTCTTCATCGACATTGATGCGATCGCCGCAGGACATTACCTCTGCGGTACGTCACGCAAGATCGAAGGCCGATAAAGCTTGAACATATTTTAGGCAAGGTGCATGCCTTGTGAGGACTAGCCGGTTCACGGGTCAAGAACAGTGATGGCATACCCCGACGTCCAGGCAGGAGCGCGTGTGAGGCCGGCCTCGCCTGTAGTGAATTGCAGCGGGTTGGCTCCCACGCCGCTTGAGCCAAAGAGGAACTCATAGGTGTAGGTGCTTGTGGAGCAGAGTGTTTCAGCGAATGCAGTTGACTTGTCTGCAAATGCAGTCAGCACCTTGTCCTAGGCGTTTGTCCCGGTACACATGCGGGTTGTTGATTGCCGCAGGGAGGTTTGCTCGTTTGGCTCATTCTCGATCCCCAGATCAGAGTACGTAAATGGAATGCTTCCGAGTCCGATGAACGTTGCGGAGTTAAACCCGGGGAGGGTGCGCAACGCGACAGGTGCGACTGGCGCGGTTGTGCTGCGCTTTCCGCCTACCGTTGAAACCGTCTGGTTGTAGGCAGTCGCACATCGTTTCCACGAATAGCGTGCGGTACTTGAGTCCACCGGTCGCACGGATGTAGGCATGTAGATAGACGGTGCTTGGCCTGAAGAATTATTGGGAAAGCAGAATGCTCCGGCATCATTGGTGGTCTGCATGTTGGAACGAGCGTCATTACCGCCAAGGCCGAGATAGGAAACAGCGACAACGGGAATGCTCATTCCTGCAACCCGCACTTGCTGGATGCTGGTTCTAGGAGGCCCGTCAGCCTTCGCCGATCGGAATGCCACTTGCGCTGATGCCCCACCAATCTCAATGATCCCGACGCTGCCCTGCTTCTTCGTCAGCGTGTTGCCAAGAGCATTTGCGTCGAGCCACGCCAATGTGGCCTCCTGTACTCCGGGCAGAATTCGATTGGCTGCTGTGGGATAACCCGATACCGCGATTGTTGCGGCTGTGCCTGCCAGAATTGACTGCGCCGCACTTGGATCTGCAGCTTTCACATTGCGCATCCCGGCTGTTGCGAGCATGGCCACAGGGACTTCAGGCTTGGTAATTCCCTGTTCGATGAGATATTGGCTGAGTTGGGTAAGCAGTGGAGTTATGGCCTCAGGTCCTGCTTTCGCAGGCGAGGACGCGAACGAGGAGAGCCCTGGCGTTCGCTTCTTTGCTTCCGCAATTGCCTGTGGCACGAGCGAGCCTTCATTTATCGGCGAAGAGGGTTAAACGCGTTCCGCTACTGCCAGCATCAATCACGGCTACGTATTTAGGCGACGTTGCAGCTGAAGCCCCAATGGGCGTCACGAGAGCGGGATAAAGCGCGGTGATCACTACCGCAGTCATCATCAGCCTGAACTTCATTCAAGTCTCCTATGTCAGCGAACCGATGACCACTCGATATTGGTTCAGACCCGAGTAGTTCTGGAGCCGATGGGTCAGTTCTAACTCGAAGTTGCGGGCATTGGGGAGAAGACTCCCACCGGCAGCGGGTCGATCCCGACTTGCTGCGTGTAATACGGAGGCAAATACGCGATCTGCTCGAGAAGCTGGCCGAAGGTTCCTCGAAGTGGGGGAAGGTAAAACTGAAATCCGCCGGGGGCCGGGTCGCCCATGGTGGATCCAAAAGCACCGAGATCCTTCAACGTAGGCGCAATATCTGGTGTTGGAGCGTGTAACCAAATGAAGGAGCCATAGCGCGGAGCTGCGAGATGGCGTTTGGCCCCCTCGTTGGTCGCCGGGTCGTTGAATAGCTCGAATCGTCCTTGTGAATAGGACTGAGTCGTGTTCATGAAGGCCGTTGCAATACTCCGTGAAGGACGATCGGCCATTGCGGTGATGAGATTGCCGAACGAATCAATAAATGCGACTGCATTAGTTGAGCCCGGTGTCGCCTTGTTTACTCGCTCCAGGTATTGCTTGAGTTCCTTGCTAGGGGAAGTGGGACTACTCAACCGAATGTCAAAGGCCATCGGCCACTTCTCTTGAAGTGCGACTCGAAATGGATCGGTAGCGGGTAACGATCGTGGGTCGACCACGTCTTTGAGGGGAACAACGTTGTCAAGGGACGTCGAGGTACGCGGGCTGAAGAACACCGACTCGCAGCGCTGCGCGGTCTCTGCAGAGACGGCCGTTGAGTTCAGTGGTATCTGCTGAGGTCCGAAATACTTACGCACCCCATCAACCGCGTAAAAACCGAGGCTGTCGTATGCGTCGTTGCGAAGGTTAGGAGTCAATGTCTTGAATCGGCCATCGGCTGTCACATTCATGCCACCCGTGGGATCAAATGCCACCACGGCTGCATTGAATCCCGCGGTAAGAATCGATCCAGTACACATAGCGCACGGATCCAGGCTCGTGACGATCGTCAGATCCTGAGGGTCAGGTAATCCCAACTTCTTGCGGTTGAACTGGTACCAGCCCACCAAGGCAGTTTCTCCGTGTGCCGTGTAGTCCCAAGTGAAGACCTGATTCGGTCCGGTGGCTACAGCAGGATTCACCGGCAGAGCTCGATAGTTTCGACCCTCCCGAATAACTCTTCCTGTGCGGTTATCCATGATCAGACCGCCGACGCCCTTGCTGCCAAGTTGGACAGATTCTGTGGCCATGGCGAGTACACGTTGCGCCGCTTGTTCGGCAGTCACGACGCGGCCCACCGTGGTGGTGCTTGCCGAAGCCGTGCCACGCATCAAAGGCGATGCTGCAATCCCAGCCCCTGCAACAATTCCTGCCTGCATGAATCGACGACGGCTGAGGCCACTCGTAGGCCCGAAGAAGTGGTTCACGGATCAATCATGCCATGGCGAGGCTTGCTGCTCATCGAGGCCTAGCGCATGCGCGACACGTTCGCTGCAAGAAGTGGTTCTACGAGAAGGCGGAGAAGTTCCTGCCGTCGAACCGAGTCCTGGCTCGACGCCATTGAGGCCTTACGTAATGTCTGAATGATGGACACGATCAAGGGTGACCTCCGCATAGGTACCTCCGCATGAAGTCCAAAATCCGCTGGACCCCGATCGCGTCGGGTAGCAGTCACGCCCCCTCTCACCGCGACCGCCCCTCGTTGACGGGCCGAACACTCGGTATTCGGGTGAACTTGTTAATAGTAACGTTCTGCGTTACTATCAGTTTGTGATCGTCTCGTTCGCTGACCGCGACACCGAGCGCCT
>CAJBZP010000105.1 GCA_903960135.1 uncultured Actinomycetes bacterium
ACCAAAAGTATGTTACCGGCATGTTCAAGACCTCATCCCACCTCTGGCCGCTAGTCGAATTGCCAATTTGGTCCGGCAGATGAAATTCGTTATTGCTCCGGTGCTCGCGATGGCTTTGCTGACCGCCTGCGCCCAATCGTCGGCATTCGAGCCCCTTGCTGATGGTCCGTGCACCGTTAACCAAGAAGCAGCGATAACTAAACATCTGTCAGAGCAGATAGATGCATTTGCAGCACGTGATTGGGAATTGGCCTATTCTTACGCCTCGGCGAATTTCCGACAGGTCATCACACTTGCAGAGTTCACCGAGATCATCCAGGCGCAATACGGCATGTTGATCGAGAACAACGGTTACAGTTTTGGGTCTTGCGAGATATCCGCCACCAACATTTTGCGCCAGGTGAGTGTCGCCAGTGACCAAGGTGATTTCAGCCTCGACTACAAGTTGTCATTCGACAACTCAAAAATCGGTGTCGAATCCGCAGTGATCACTCAACTCTCCGAAGGGCTGTCGCTATAACTAGTCGCTGATATCCGTGGACCCCGCATTGCTGTCCGCACACGGCCGTGCTCGAAGCTGACTTACATATGCAGCTGGGGCGCCACCGATCTCGGCCGCGGTGGCTATCAATTCAAGGTGATCAAAGGTCGGTAGCCCACCCTCATAGGCATCAAGTGCATAAAGCCACGCCAATTGCTCACCGCCTTGGGCCTGCACCCGCACCCGCAATTTGCGCCACCAGCCCAGATCTATCCCCTCCCAAGCGTCCAAGGCCTCCTCGTCTTGGCTTGGCACGTCATAGAGCATCACGAATACCTTGTCCGTTGGATCTTCGACAACCGTGGCCGATGCCCCCTCCCACCCCACCTCGGCGCCGGCGAAGGTCAACCGCCAGCCAAGTAGCCAGCCGGTACTAAATACCGGTGATGCTGGGGCCCGCAGGGCCATCTGATGCGGGTTCAGGTTGGTGCCATAAGCCGCATAAATCGTCACCACCCAAGCGTAGGGACGGATGCAACCGCACGGAAGTCGATAGGGGACACTGCCCCTATGACTTCAGTTGTAATCCTCGGCGGCGGCCCCGCCGGCTACGAAGCCGCTTTGGTCGCGCGGCAATTAGGTGCTGACGTCACCTTGATCCACACCACCGGCCTAGGCGGGTCGGCGGTGCTAACCGACGCCGTGCCGAGCAAGGCGCTGATCGCCACCGCCGGTGTCGTAACCGCGGCCGGATCCAGCGCAGCACTTGGTGTTCGCGTCGACCACTCGGCTCCGAGTGCCGACACTTTTGGGGTTGATATCTGTGCCATGAACACTCGAATCAAGGCACTGGCATTAGCGCAGAGCCAGGACATCATGGCCAACCTTGCGGCGCAGGGGGTGAATCTCGTTAATGGCAGGGGGCGCTTGATTGGTCCTCGAACCGTTTTGATCACCACTTGCGACGGTGCCACCACCGAAATCGGCGCCGATGTCATCTTGATCGCTACCGGCGCGCGGCCGCGAGAGTTACCCGATGCCCGGCCCGACGGCGAACGCATTCTCAACTGGGAACAACTCTATGACTTAACCGAACTCCCCGAGCGACTCATCGTTGTTGGCTCCGGAGTCACCGGCGCCGAGTTCGCTGGCGCCTACCAAGGACTCGGCTGCCAAGTGGTTCTCGTTTCATCACGTGATCGCGTACTTCCCGGCGAAGACCCAGACGCGGCGCAGGTTATCGAAGATGTCTTTACGCGAAATGGTGCAACTGTCATGGAGCAAGCCCGGGCGGTAGCGGCCCGGCGCACCGCGAGCGGCGTTGAGGTAACCCTAGAAACCGGCGAGATGATCACCGGGTCGCATGTGCTCATGGCGGTTGGCTCCCTACCCAACACCGACGACATCGGGCTCGAAACCGCGGGCATGGAGCTAGACGATCGCGGCTTCATCGTCACCGACCGGGTCTCACGAACATCAGTTAACGGGATTTATGCCGCCGGCGACTGCACCGGCGTGCTGATGCTGGCATCGGTCGCAGCAATGCAAGGTCGTATCGCAATGTGGCATGCCCTGGGTGATGCGGTCGCACCACTTGAACTCCATCACGTCTCAAGTGCGGTATTCACGAACCCCGAAATCGCAACCGTCGGTGTCTCGCAACGCGACTTGGATCAAGGCACCTTCATCGGCGAAGTGTTCTTGCTCCCCCTCGCTGCAAATGCCCGCGCCAAAATTGAAGGGAACCACGATGGCTTCGTCAAACTCTTTTGCCGCACTGAGACTCGAATCATCGCCGGGGCGGTAGTCGTCGGGCCAAATGCCAGTGAGTTGATTCACTCCTTGACCATCGCGGTCGAGCAACGGCTAACCGTCGACCAAATTGCCACCACTTTTACCGTCTATCCGAGCCTTTCGGGCTCGGTTGCCGAGGCCGCCCGTCGGCTACGCTTCAGCGTTGGCTAAGGCGGGCGTGCGCGGTAAGTTCATCCCGTGACCAACCACGACGCCACCCAGCAAGCAAATGACCGAGCCGGTGCGGCCGCGGCCACCCTGGCGAGTTTGAGTGGGGTACCTCACCACCAAATTGCAGTTGTGCTGGGCTCCGGCTGGGTACCGGCCGCGGATCTCCTGGGTAGGACGGTGGCTGAGTTCCCCGTCACCGACCTCCCATATTTCACCCCACCCGCCGTCCAGGGTCATGCCGGAATGGTGCGCAGCATCGATGCCGACGGCACCGCGGTGCTCGTCTTCTTAGGTCGCACCCACCTATATGAGGAACGCGGGGTCGACGCCGTGACCCATGCGGTGCGCACCAGCGCAATGGCCGGCTGCCAAACTATGGTTTTGACCAACGGTTGCGGTGGCCTCGACCCCGGTTGGGTTCCTGGCACCCCGGTGCTGATCCGAGATCACCTAAACCTCACCGGCACCTCGCCATTGCACGGTGCCCATTTCGTCGACCTCACCGATCTCTATTCGCCCCGCCTGCGCGAACTTTGCCGGACCATAGAACCGGGCTTACCCGAAGGCGTCTACGCGCAATTTCGGGGCCCGATGTATGAGACACCGGCGGAAATCGCGATGGTGCGTGCCATCGGCGGCACCTTGGTCGGAATGAGCACCGCCCTGGAGGCCATTGTTGCCCGGTCGCTCGGCATGGAGATTTTGGGCCTGTCACTTGTCACCAACTTGGCCGCCGGGATGTCCGGGCAGGCGCTCAATCACCTGGAAGTGCTAGCGGCTGGCCGCGCTGCCGCCACCCGCATGGGTGAGCTGCTCGCCCGCGTCATCCGGCAAATGCCATGACCAACTTTGCTGCTGCAGCCGCCTGGCTCGAAACCGACCCGGATCCGCAGACTAGGCGTGAGCTTGAGGCACTCATTGCCCACGCGAAAGTCGGCGACGAAGCTGCGCAGCAGGAGTTGGCCGATGCATTCACCGGCACCTTGCAATTCGGTACCGCCGGTCTCCGCGGACCACTTGGCCCCGGGCCAAACCGAATGAACCGCGTAGTGGTGACCCGGGCGGCGGCCGGGCTCGCGCGGTACCTCAACAAATTGCACCCGGGAGGCAGCGCGGTCGTCATCGGCTATGACGCCAGGCATAACTCTGATGTATTCGCCCGCGACACCGCCAGCGTGCTGACCGGCGCTGGCATCCGTGCGATGGTGCTCCCCCAGCCGCTACCAACCCCGGTGCTGGCCTTTGCGATTCGCCATTTGGGCTGCGCCGCCGGAGTCATGGTGACAGCTAGTCATAACCCGCCGCGGGATAACGGCTACAAGGTTTATCTTGACGCCGGCAGCCAGATCGTGCCGCCAGCCGACACCGAGATCAGTGCCCTGATTGCCGAAGTCACCGCGTTGGGCGATATCGCCCAACTACCCCAGGGCGATGACTGGGTAACCCTGGGCGAGGATCTCCTTGACGCGTATGTAGCCCGCACAGCCAGCCTGGTCGCACCGACCGCCCACCGGGATATCAAAGTCGTATACACCGCAATGCATGGTGTTGGCGGCGTAGTCGTAGACCGGGTCATGCAAGCTGCCGGGTTTAGCCAACCGGTACCAGTGACCGAGCAATTCACTCCCAACCCCGATTTCCCCACGGTCGCATTTCCAAACCCAGAAGAACCCGGGGCACTGGATCTAGCTTTGGCCACCGCGCAGGCCAGCGCCGCCGACATCGTCATCGCCAATGACCCAGACGCCGATCGCTGCGCGGTAGCCGTGCCCGCACAAACCGAAAGCAGCAACGACGGTTGGCGAAAGCTCCAAGGTGACGAAGTCGGCGCTCTGCTCGCCTGGTGGATGATTCATCGCGGTACTGCGCCGGGGGTATTCGCATCGTCAATCGTCTCCTGCTCCTTGCTCAAGGAAATTGCCGAGTCCGCCGGGCATGACTATCAACAAACCCTCACCGGATTCAAATGGATTGCCCGTATTCCAAACCTGCGTTTTGGCTATGAGGAGGCGCTCGGCTACTGCGTCGACCCAGACGCGGTTAAGGATAAGGATGGCGTCTCAGCCGCGCTGCTGATTGCTGAGATGGCGGCCCAACTCAAATCCGAGGGTCGCACCGTCCAAGATGTGCTCGACGAACTTGCGCTCGCCCATGGCCTTTATGTCACCGAGCAGGTCTCCATCAGGGTCGACGACCTCTTGACCATCAGCAAGATAATGCAACGGTTGCGATCTCAGACTCCGACTTCGGTTGGCGGGTTCCCGGTGACCTCATTTGCCGACTTGGAGCAGGGGGTCGACGGCCTGCCGCCAACTGACGGCTTGCGCTTTGAGCTCGATTCCGGGTCCCGAATCATCGTGCGGCCAAGTGGCACCGAGCCCAAGATCAAGTGCTATCTACAGGTCGTAATCCCGGTCACCGGTGGGGCACTGGACCAAGCCCGTGGCCTGGCTCGAGAACGGCTCGATGCCATCGGAGCCGACGTTCGCACTTGGCTAGAGTAGTCACGTGCGAACCATCGCCGAACCGCTCACCACCACCAGCGCGCTGCGTGAATTTCTACATGGATTACCCGGGGTGGACGAAGTAGGTATCAAAGCCCGGGCCACAGCGCTGGGGACGCGGTCGATTAAGAACGATTCGAAGTCTTGGGCAATCGACATGGCAATTCGGATGGTCGACCTCACCACCCTTGAGGGCATGGACACCCCCGGCAAAGTGCGGGCGATGTGCGCTAAGGCGCTGCGGCCCGACCCAACTGATCCAACCGCGCCAAGTGTGGCCGCCGTTTGCGTCTACGGCGACATGGCGCCGGTCGCCCGGGCCGCCGTCGGCGACAACCTGCATGTCGCCGCCGTCGCCACCGCATTCCCGAGCGGCCGTGCGAGCCTTGCAGTCAAGCTGCAAGATGTTCGCGACGCGGTCGCCGGTGGAGCTGATGAAATCGACATGGTGATAGATCGAGGCGCCTTCCTCGCCGGCAATTACGGACTCGTGCATGAGCAAATAGTCGCGGTCAAAGCGGCCTGCGGCCTAGCCCATCTCAAGGTCATCCTGGAAACCGGCGAACTACGAACCCTTGACAATGTGCGGCGCGCCTCGTGGCTGGCCATGATGGCCGGCGCGGATTTCATTAAAACCTCGACCGGTAAAGTTCCGGTGGCGGCGACGCCTGCCGTCACGATCGTAATGTTGCAGGCCGTGCGCGATTACTATGAACTGACCCAGACTCGAATCGGCGTTAAGCCGGCGGGTGGTATCCGCACTAGCAAGGACGCCATTAAATACTTGGTCCTGGTCAAAGAGACTGCCGGCGAAGCCTGGCTTACCCCGGACCTTTTTCGTTTTGGTGCCTCAACGCTCCTGAATGATCTGCTCATGCAACGCCAACGCATGGCGGTAGGCCACTACTCCGGTCCCGACTACGTAACGATCGACTGACAGGAGCACCGGTGACCTTCGAATACGCACCCGCCCCCGAGTCGCGGGCGATCGTTTCCATCGCCCCGTCTTACGGCCTGTTTATAAATGGTGAGTTTGTCGACCCGACCAGTGGCACCACATTTAAGACCGTCAACCCCGCGACCGAGGAAGTCCTGGCTGAGATAAGCGAGGCAAACCAAAGTGATGTCAACGCCGCGGTCAACTCGGCCCGACGAGCCTATGACCGCGTTTGGTCGGTGATGAGCGGGCGTGATCGCGCTAAGTACCTGTTTAGGATCGCACGATTACTGCAAGAGCGGGCCCGTGAGTTCGCGGTGCTTGAAACACTTGATAACGGCAAGCCAATTCGCGAGTCCCGCGACATTGACGTACCCCTCGCCGCAGCGCACTTCTTCTACCACGCCGGCTGGGCCGACAAACTTGATTACGCGGGCCTTGGCCCAAACCCCCAAGCACTTGGTGTCGCCGGCCAGATCATCCCCTGGAACTTTCCACTGCTCATGCTCGCTTGGAAAATCGCGCCAGCACTTGCCTGTGGCAACACCGTCGTGCTCAAGCCCGCCGAGAGCACCTCCCTGACCGCCCTGCTGTTCGCCGAGATCTGCCAGCAGGCTGATCTGCCACCTGGGGTTGTCAACATCATCACCGGCGCTGGCGACACCGGGCGCATGATTGTCGAGCACGATGGCATCGACAAGATCGCCTTCACCGGATCAACGGAGGTCGGCAAATCCATCGCCCGTGCGCTGGCTGGTACCAGCCGCAAGCTGACCCTAGAGCTTGGCGGCAAGGCGGCTAATATCGTCTTCGACGACGCACCAATTGACCAAGCGGTTGAGGGTATTGTCGACGGCATTTTCTTCAATCAGGGTCATGTTTGCTGCGCCGGGTCGCGGTTGCTACTGCAAGAGTCGATAGCCGAGGAGACCATCGACGCCCTTAAGCGTCGACTCCAGACCCTGCGACTTGGTGATCCACTCGATAAGAACACGGATATCGGTGCAATTAACTCACGCGAGCAGCTGAACAAGATTGATGAGTTGATTAAATCCGGTGACGACGAAGGGGCGCAGCGCTGGACAGCGCCATGCGAGATCCCCGATAAAGGCTGGTGGTGTGCACCGACGATTTTCACCAATGTCACGCAGGCTCATCGCATTGCCCGTGAAGAGATCTTCGGTCCGGTGTTGTCCGTCCTGACTTTCCGCACCCCAGATGAGGCGATCGAAAAGGCAAACAACACCCCGTTTGGGTTATCAGCCGGGATCTGGACCGAGAAGGGCAGCCGGATCCTGATGATGGCCAATGAACTTCGAGCCGGAGTCATCTGGGCCAACACCTTCAACCGATTTGATCCGGCCAGCCCATTTGGCGGTTTTAAGGAATCAGGTTTTGGCCGCGAGGGCGGGATCCAAGGCCTTAGCGGTTACCTGCAATCGGGAACTGATAGCGACGATCAGGCCAAGGGGATGTCATGAACGATCGCGTAGAGGTACGCAAGACCTACAAACTTTTCATTGGCGGTGCCTTCCCGCGCAGTGAGTCCGGTCGCACCTACGAAGTGCACGACACTGACGACAAATTCCTTGCCAATGCCGCCAAGGGCTCTCGCAAGGACGCCCGTGACGCCGTACTCGCGGCCCGCAAAGGCTTTGCCGCATGGAGCGCCGCAACCGCCTACAACCGAGGCCAGGTTTTGTATCGCGTCGCTGAAGTAATGGAAGGCCGTCGCGAGCAGTTCATCGCCGATGTGCAGGCCGCCGAAGGCTTAGGTGACAAGAAATCCGCCCGGGTCGTCGACACCTCCATTGATCGGCTGGTCTGGTACGCCGGTTGGGCCGATAAATACGCCCAGGTACTCGGCAACACCAACCCGGTAGCCGGCCCCTATTTCAATTTCTCTATCCCCGAGCCCACCGGAGTTGTCGCGGCAATCGCTCCGCAGGACTCAAGCCTGCTCGGGTTGGTCAGCGTTATTGCCCCCATAGTTGTCACCGGCAACGCTGCAATCGTGATCGCCAGCACCCTTCGCCCGATCCCAGCCATCACCTTTACCGAAGTACTTGCCACCTCGGACGTGCCGCCGGGAGTCATCAATATGCTGACCGGCGACCCAGCCGAGATCGCACCTTGGCTGGCAAGCCACGGTGATGTCAATGCGATCGACCTCACCGGCGTAACAAGCACCGAGCTGGCCAAGAAATTGGAAATTGAAGCGGCCGGCACCGTCAAACGCGTGCGGCGACCAGCCCAACCCAATTGGTTGTCCACCCCGGACTTAGGCAGGCTTGGGGCCTTCGTGGAGACCAAGACGGTTTGGCATCCACTCGGCGCCTAACTCCCGCGCCGTTGAGTGGTTAGTCTTGCGGGGTGCCTTGCCGGCGCCGACGTATAACGACTGCGGCTGCGGCGCCAACCGCCACCAGGGCAATGACGCCAAGTACCACCGGCGCCCAGCGCCGAGACTGCACAATTACATCCTCAGCCCGACTTAATGTGTCATCAGCAATCGCCAGCACGGCATCGGTGCGATCGAGCGCTCCTCGGACTTTGCCAAGTTCTCCACGCAGGTCAACAAGATGTTCTTGACTCGACTCGACTACTTCAAGCAGTGCCATTGGCCAATCCCCCTGTCATTCGCTCAGCCAGCACCGCCCTTAGGGCGGTGTACTGGGGTTTTATTCGCTCATTGATGATCTCGAGGCGTTCATCGAACGGAATGAATGCGCTCTTCATCGCGTTTACGGTAAACCACTGCATGTCATTAAGTCCATACCCGAAGGCGGCACTGAGCAGTGACATCTCCTTGCTCATTGAGGTACCAGACATCAACCTGTTGTCGGTGTTCACCGTTACCCGAAAGCCAAGGCGGCGAAGTAGGCCGATGGGATGGGTTTCGATTGACGCTGCAGCACCGGTCTGAACATTAGAAGTCGGGCACATCTCAAGTGGGATCCGGCGATCACGAACATAAGCGGCCAGCGGCCCAAGAGTATGCGAGCCATCGGGTTCAACCGTGATGTCGTCGACTATTCGCACGCCGTGACCGAGCCGATCGGCGCCGCACCACTGGATCGCTTCCCAAATACTCGGCAGGCCAAATGCCTCGCCCGCATGGATCGTGAAGTGCGCGTTCTCACGCCTTAGGTACTCGAATGCGTCAAGATGACGGGTGGGCGGAAACCCAGCCTCAGCACCTGCAATGTCAAAGCCAACAACGCCCTTATCGCGATACTCAACAGTCAGCTCGGCAATCTTGCGCCCATGGGATGCCGTACGCATTGCCGTTAGCAGAACTCCGACTCTGATGCGGTTGCCCTGCGCAAGTGCTGCCCGCTGCCCATCGGCAAAGCCGGCGAGCACCGCTTCAACCACCTGAGCCTCATTCAAGCCCTTTTCGACGTGGAGTTCGGGAGCGAAACGAATTTCGGCATAGACCACGCCATCGCCGGCGAGATCGACCGCGCACTCAAATGCGACCCGGCGCAGTGCCTCCTCGGTCTGCATCACGCCAACGGTGTGGGCGAACGTCTTTAAGTACCGCTCCAGGGAGCCGGAGTAGGCCGACTCGGTGAACCATCTCGATAAGGCTTCGGGGTCGGCGGCCGGCAGATCGGGATAGCCCTGTGCGTCCGCCAATTCCAGGATCGTTTGCGGCCTTAGACCACCATCAAGGTGGTCGTGAAGCAGCACTTTTGGCGCCCGAAGAATGAGATCCTCGGGGACCGGCGAAAATGTACCTGAATCCATCACCATCCACTCAACCTAGTGCAACTGTGTCAGGCTAGGGCGCGGTGGTGGTGTCTCCGACAATCAACTACCTACCTGCTTTAATCAGGGGTGGTCAGCATCGTCTTCGGTCTTGCGACCGCTGTCTTTTTCGCCGCCAGTTCCCTTTCCACCTCCAGGGCATCAAGGCTCATCGGCGCTTACTCAACGGTGGCTTGGGCAATGCTCATCGGCCTTACCGCCACTATCCCGCTGGTATTGATCGCCGGGATTCCAACCGGGCTCACCGGCACCAACTCAATTTGGTGGATAGTCTCTGGCTTGGGGAACGTCATGGGGCTAGTACTAGCCGCTAGTGCCTTCAGATTTGGCAAAGTCGGTGTCGTCGCGCCCATCCTTGCCACCGAAGGCGCCCTTGCCGCAACCACCGCTGCCATCTTGGGCGAATCAATTGCACCACTTGCGGCCTTCGTGCTGCTGGTGATCGTGGGCGGGGTCATCCTCGCCGCGATCGGCAAGGACCCAGCCCCGATCCCCAACGAGCGGCCGGTCCGCGCGGCAGTGCTCGCCACGATCGGTGCGTTCGCATTTGGAATTGCGCTTTACGCCACCGGAAACCTCAGCGATGAACTCCCGATCGCGTGGCTCCTGCTACCAGCTCGAGGCCTCGGCGTCGTAGCACTCTTCATCCCTCTGCTATTTCTCCGCAAGCTCAAGATCACCAAGAAGGCGGCGCCCTATGTGGTGCTAGCAGGATTAGTCGAGGTGCTCGGATTCACCTGCTACTCAATCGGTGCCCAGTATGGGGTGGCGGTCACGGCGGTGCTCGCATCGCAATTCGCGCCGATCGCCGCGATCATGGCGTATCTGCTGTTCAAGGAGAAGCTGGGCAGAGTTCAAATCGCCGGGGTTGTGGTAATTGTCGCCGGGGTTGTGGCACTCACGCTGCTTTAGTAACACTGCCCATCCGTAGATTCCCAACCCACGTAGAACGTGATGGATAAGAAGCCTTGTCTAAGGTTCCCAGCAATGAGGTGGGGTTAGATAGTTGTTGATGAAGGCCCGCAGGGCTAGTTGATCTTCTCAATCACAAGTGGCAATCGAGTAACCTCGGTGCCAATCGGACCAATGGCGGTAGCATCCGCAAGGGCCGCTAAGGCCCCCTCGAATCGGCTTTCGTCATCGGTGTACAAAGTCAGCAGCGGCGCACCGGCGGCCACCTGATCACCTGGCTTGGCATGAAGCTGGATCCCGGCACCGGCCGACACCGGATCCTCCTTACGGGCCCGGCCGGCGCCGAGCCGCCAAGCGGCAACTCCAACCTTTAGGGCGTTGAGTTCGGTCAGCACCCCCGTGGACCCGGCAAGTACCTGATGGGAACACCGAGCCACCGGGAGGGCCGCTTTGGGGTCACCGCCTTGGGCGCTGATCATCTGGTTCCAAACATCCAAAGCGGTGCCATCGCGCAAGGTGTCGGCCGGGTCAATATCGGTGATGCCCGCTAGGTCGAGCATTTCGCGGGCCAAGGTGATCGTCAACTCGATGATGTCGGCCGGCCCCCCGCCTGATAGCACCGCAACGGATTCTTGAACCTCCAGGGCATTACCCACCATCAGGCCAAGGGGTACGTCCATCGCGGTGATCAAGGCCCGGGTGCGGACCCCGGAGTCGGTACCAATCCGGACCATGGTCTCGGCTAACTTCCGAGCCTGCAGCGGGTCGGACATAAACGCCCCAGAGCCCGTCTTCACATCGAGCACGAGGCCACCGGCACCTTCTGCGATCTTCTTGCTCATGATGCTCGAGGCAATCAACGGTATCGATTCAACCGTCGCGGTGACATCGCGCAACGCGTAGAGCTTTTTGTCCGCCGGAGCCAGCCCCGGGCCCGCCGCGCAGATAACCCCACCCACGGTCTGGAGCACGTGGAACATCTCCTCGGTCGTGAGCCCCGCACGCCAACCCGGAATCGATTCGAGTTTGTCGAGTGTGCCACCGGTGTGGCCGAGGCCTCGACCACTTAATTGCGGCACGGCCGCCCCGCAGGCGGCCACCACCGGTACCAGCGGCAGGGTGATCTTGTCGCCGACGCCACCGGTTGAATGCTTGTCTACGGTCGGGCGATCAAGGGCCGAGAAATCCATGCGCTCACCACTGCGGATCATCGCATCGGTCCAGCGAACGATCTCGGCATCGGTCATGCCATTTAAGAAAATCGCCATGGCGAGGGCCGACATCTGTTCTTCGGCAACAACCCCGCGAACATAAGCGTCAATCACCCAGTCAATTTGCTCGGGTGATAGGACCCCCCTATCACGCTTTTCCCGAATGACGTCGACAACAGCGAACCGTTCAACCATGGCGCGGCTTTCCCTCGGCTCGGTCGATGAGGTCTTGGGGCCCGAATGCCTGAGGCAAGATGTCGCTCATCGGCAACACCCCAAGGGGGGTTTTAAGTAGCGTTGTCGGCAGCCCGTTTTCCCAAATCAATTGCCGACAGCGGCCACATGGCATAAGTGGCGACCCATGTTGATCAACACAGGACACCGCAAGCAATTTACCGCCACCTGATGCGTGCAGGCTGGAGACCATTCCGCACTCGGCGCAAAGGCCAACACCATACGAGGCATTTTCGACATTGCAGCCCACCACGATCCGCCCGTCATCCACAAGGCCCGCCACCCCCACTTTGAATTTCGAATATGGGGCATATGCCTTCGGCATGATCCCAAGCGCGGCCTGAGTCAACTCGTCCCAGTCGATTTCGGGCATGATCACTCCTTTTCGTAGGGCTGACCATCCGCGGCCGGCGGCCGGGCCCGCCCGACCAGACCAGCCACAATGATGATCGTGACCAGATAGGGGGCCATCGCCAAGAATTCGCCCGGAATCGGGGTTTCGATTACCGCAAACTTTTGCTGCAGTGAATCCGAGAACCCAAAGATGAGGGCAGCAAAGAAGGCCCCGACCGGGTTCCAGCCGCCCACGATCATTGCCGCGAGGCCGATGAATCCGCGGCCCCCGGTCATGCCCTCATCGAAGCGACCCACGGTGCCAAGGGTGAACCAGGCACCGGCGAACCCGCCAACCATGCCACCGTAGATAACCGCCAGGTAGCGCACCTTGGCCACTTTGATACCGAGGGAATCGGCGGCCTTAGGGTTCTCACCGACCGAACGGGTGCGCAGGCCCCACCGGGTGCGAAACAGCAAGAAAGTCACACTCGCAATCAAGATGAACATCCCGTACACGATGATCGTCTGATCAAAGAACATCGGCCCGACAATGGGAATGTCGCCAAGGACCGGAATCTTTATGGCCTGGAAGATCGGCGCATCGTTGAACTGGGGATTCTTGACCAGTACTTGTGCGGTAAGGAATGAAGTTAGACCCAGCACTAAAATATTAATGACGACACCAATAATAATTTGATCAACTCGAAAATTCACGGCGAGCACGGCCAGTAATAAGGCAAGTACACCACCGGTGACAGTCGCAGCCAGTAGTCCGACCCACCCGCCGAGTAACGACCCCATCACCACTCCGGTGAAGGCACCGCCAAGTAGCATGCCTTCAATCCCAATATTGACGACTCCCGAGCGCTCACACAAAATACCCGACAACGCACCCAAGGCAATTGGGGTCGCCCGCGCGATTGTCGACACCAGCATGCTGATCAGCGAGAACTCTTCGCCGGCCGTGGCCCAAACCATCAGCGAGAACACAAAAACCGCGAAGGCGATACCAAGTATTACCGTGGTCTTGCTCTGAAAGCCCCGGAAGAATTGGCTGGCCCCGAGGAAGCCGAGGACCATTGCGAGTACCCATAATGAGCCCTGCGAGGGTACCGACAACGGCGGTAACTGGATTGACTCTTCAGCGAAGCTCAAACCAAATGTTGAGGTACCCGCGGCAGCCGGGGCTAAGAAGAACATCACCACCGCCGCAAGAGCGAACATCACAATTCCGGTGATTCGTGCCTTCTTGATCTGACGCCGGGTTAGCTCTTTGGTGCGCTTGCCCGTGATCTCGTAGCTTTCGATCGGTTCACGATCGATCGGGGGCGTGCTCATGATCCCCATCCCTTGCTGATTTGGGTAGATGCGACCGGTGCCTTTAATCGATAGATGGCCGATATCAAGGCGGGGGCGGCAACGAAGATGATGATCAGCGCCTGAATCACCGAAATCAAGTCAATGCCGACGTCAGCAGAAACCTGCATCTGCTGACCACCCGCACTCAGGCCGCCGAAGAGCACGGCGGCCGCCACCACGCCCCATGGATTTGAGCGACCAAGGAGTGCCACCGCAATCGCATCAAAGCCAAGGCCGGAGGAGAACCCTGGCGTGGCGCGATCAAGTACCCCGAGTACTTGACCGGCACCCGCTAACCCGGCAAGTGCGCCACCGATGACCATCACCAGCACATAAGTCTTCGTAATGGACATGCCCGCGTATTGAGCCGCCTTGGGATTTGCCCCAACCGCCCTGAATTCGAACCCCGTGGTCGTGCGAAATAGCAGCCAGTGGATAAAAGCCGCCGCCGCAAGGGCGACGATGAGTCCGAGGTGCACCCGCAACCCAGGGTTAATCCAACCGAGTAACAACGGCAGTTGCGCTGAGGCCTCAACGGTTTTCGAGACCGGGTCATTGCGCCCTTCGCGTTGGAAGATCTCGGTCTTCAACAGGAAGTCGACAAGGCGTAGGGCGATGTAATTCAACATGATCGTGGTGATTACTTCATGCGCACCGGTCTTGGCTTTCAAGAAACCCGGGATGAAGCCCCAAATGGCTCCACCCACCACCCCGGCGAGCAATGCAAGAGGTAGGTGGATATAGAACGGGAGACCTACGAACGTGAATCCGGCCCAGACGGCAAACATCCCGCCCATGAGCAACTGGCCTTCGGTGCCGATGTTGAAAAGGCCTGCCCGAAAGGCAATGGCAACGCTTAGCCCGGCCAGAATTAGCGGTGTGGCGGCGGTCAACGTCTCCGAAATCGCCTTAAGTGAGCCCACCGATCCTTGCAGCAGCGCCCAATAAGCAGTCATGGCGTCACCAAAACTCGAGCCGGTGAGCATGATGATGATTACGCCGATGATCAATGCGGTCAGGACCGCCAGGGCTGGTATGAGTGCCGCCGACTTCCAGTCAGTGCCGGTTGTCAACTGCTGCAGGAAGGATCTGGATGGCTTCGGCTCCGGGCTCTCGGTGCCTTTGACGGTGGTTGTGGTCATGTGGATTTCCCTGCCATGAAGAGCCCGATCTCCGCGGGCGTGGTGTCGGCCGGCCGGCGCTCCGCGACTACTTTGCCATCGAACAACACCAGGATGCGGTCTGACAGGGCGAAAATCTCGTCCAACTCGGTTGACACGATCAAGATGGCCTTGCCCTCATGTCGCTTGCGCATGATCTGGTCATGGATGTACTCAATCGAACCAACATCTATGCCTCGTGTGGGTTGCGCGCAAACAAGCATCGGCACGTCGCGGGAAAACTCGCGGGCCACAATCATCTTTTGCGCGTTACCGCCAGAGAGGGCAGACCCGGTATTCTCAATCAGGGGCGGGCGAACGTCGTAGGCCGCAACCAATCCGATGGCGCTCGCGGCGATATCCGTCCGCTGCAACCGTCCACCCTTGGAAAATGGCTCGGAGTAGTAGGAGTCGAGGATCAGATTCTCTGCGACCGTGAACGACCCCACCATGCCCATCTCATTTCGATCTTCTGGCACATGCGCAATTCCGGCCGCGTGGCGCCGCCGCGGACTAAAGTCCGAAATATCAACACCCTTGAAACTGACCGTGCCATCGGCGAGGGACATCATTCCGGTTATTACTTTCACCAACTCAGTTTGACCATTGCCCTGGATACCGGCAATGCCAACGATTTCACCCGCCGAGACCTGAAATGAAACGCCACTTAGGTAGGGGCGACCGAAATCGTCAGTTACCGTGACATTCACCAACTCTAGGACGGGTTCACCGAGGATCGACTCCGTCTTATCGACCACTAAGTCAATTGGTCGACCGACCATCATCTCCGCCAAATCCTCCGGAGTTGCAGTCTTCGGGTCAGCGTTTCCAACCACCTTGCCATCACGCAACACCGTGATGTCGTCTGCGATAGCCAGCGCCTCCTTCAGCTTGTGCGTAATAAAGATAATGGTGGCGCCGCGCGCCTTGAGTTCAGCAACAATGCCGAAAAACTCCTCGACCTCTTGCGGGGTAAGCACAGCGGTGGGCTCATCGAAAACCAAAATCTGCGCCCCGCGGAGCAACACCTTGATGATCTCGACGCGCTGCTGGATGCCCACCGGCAAGGACTCGACCATGGCATCTGGATCAACCGCGAGGCCGTACTTCGAGGAAATCTCCTTGACTTCGGACCGGGCCTTCTTGCGGTCCATCAGGCCACCGGCCTTGGTCGGCTCAACCCCGAGCACTACGTTCTCGAATACTGAAAAGACCGGGATCAGCATGAAGTGCTGGTGCACCATCCCAATGCCGGCGGCGATCGCCGCCCCTGGCCCGGGGAACTGGTGGACCACGCCATCAATGAGGATCTCACCTTGATCTGGGTGGTACAGCCCAGAGAGCACATTCATCAGGGTGCTTTTACCCGCACCATTTTCGCCAATGAGCGCTAGCACCTTGCCTGATCGCGCCGTCAGGTTTACGTCGTCGTTAGCGAGCACCCCCGGAAATCTCTTGGTGATGCCGCGAAGTTCTAATTCCACCAGCGCCCTTATCCGCAGTTAATTCAGTGACTTTCCCACTCTATTGGCATTCGCCGGCCGACGTCGCTAAATGTGAAGAGGGACCCGATTTCTCAGGCCCCTCTCCACGACTACCAGCATTGCTATGAACTACTTCTTGACGTCAACCGAACCGTCAGAGATGCCGGCCTTCAGCGTCTCGATCTGGTCCTTGAGTGCCTGCGGCACCGAAGCATCCAAATCGTGGAACGGGGCTAGGCCCACGCC
>CAJBZP010000106.1 GCA_903960135.1 uncultured Actinomycetes bacterium
CATGGCGGATTTGTCCCAGATGCAGCTTCGCGACCTTCAGTCGGCGGCCACCTCACATCGTGGTGATCGGGTCTTTACCCGCACGGTAGCGGGTGCGGCCTTTACCTCTTTGTTGGTGCTGGCAGGGATTGCCATCTTCTTGGGCTTACAGGCGATCCCGGCGTTCCAGACCCAGGGCTGGTCATTTCTGACGTCGACGGGTTGGGATATCAACACCACCCCGCCAACCGTGGGTATTTTCGGCATGCTTTACGGCTCGGTGCTGCTCTCCGTAATCGGCTTGGTTATTGCGGTTCCGGCGGCACTCTTGCTGGCGATCTTCATGGTGTTTTTGTCACCGCCGCGGCTGGCCAAGGTTTTGACCAACCTTATTGACCTGATGGCGGCGATCCCATCGGTGATTTTAGGCTTGTGGGCTTTCTACATCTTGAACCCAACTGCGGAAGAGTGGCAGATACTGCTCAATAAGTACTTAGGTTGGATCCCGATTTTTGAAAATACCTCGGGGAACTTCTTGGGAACGCCGTTCATCGCAGGATTTGTGCTCGCGATCATGATGATTCCGATTATCACAGCGGTGACACGCGAGGTACTAAGTCGCACACCACCAGACCTCATTAATGCCTCTGAGGCGCTTGGTTGCTCACTGTGGACGATGCTGCGATATGTGGCACTGCCTTATGGTCGGGGCGGCATCGTCGGCGGCGTGATGCTGGGTCTTGGGCGTGCACTCGGTGAGACCATCGCGGTGTTCTTTGTCCTCAAGATCGTCTTCGAAACAAACTGGGACAAGATCATCGAGTCAGGTGGTGGGTCGGTGGCGACCCTAATCGTGAGCCGTTTCGGCGAGGTCTCCGGACCCCTCGAGCTGCAGTTGCTCCTAGCCGCGGGTTTCTTCCTTTTCATCATGACGCTGGTTGTTAACGTCATCGCCAACCTAATCGTGAGCCGAACGGGAAGGTTGCAGAAGTGAGCACCATAACTTTTGACCCGCGGACTTTAGAGCAACTACAGCAGCAAAAGTCCATGCGCCCATGGCGCAAGAAGCCAACCAGATTCACCGCTTCTGTGACCTTGGCCGTTGTCATCCCGGCGCTTATAGTCGCCGCCTTGTATCTGACCAGCGATATCCCGGTGCCAATCTTGCTTGTCGTCATTTATTTACCGCTGCAGCTAATTGCGTCCGGAATTGCTGCGTGGGCAACAAAAGGCACCCGCGGTATTGCCGATTCCGTGATCATCGTGAATGCGATTGGCGCGAGCCTGTTCAGTGTCATTGTCTTGGTCTCGGTAATCGGGTCGTTGATTGTGCGTGGTCTGCGCGCACTCAGCCCACACTTCCTCTTTCAAAACAGCGTCTACATCAGTCCGAGTACGCCGTTGGATTACGGCGGCATTGGTCACTCATTGGTCGGCACACTGCTAATCGTCTTCATTGCGTCACTTATCTCCGTGCCGATCGGTATCGCTACCGCTGTCTACATCACCGAGGTTCGCGGCCGAGCAGTTCCATACGTTCGCTTTTTCGTGCAGGCCATGAGCGGTGTGCCTTCTGTGGTTGCGGGCCTTTTCATTCTGACAATCGTGGTGGCCACCGGTGCCTTTAACCAAAGTGCATTCGCCGGCGGACTGGCCTATGCAATCTTGATGTTGCCGACGGTTGCGAGGACCGCCGAGGAAGTACTCAAGTTGGTGCCCGATGATCTGCGCACCGGGGCGCTGGCGCTCGGCTCCACGCGGGCTAGAACTGTCCTAAGAGTCGTGATCCCCGCTGCCCGCACCGGCATTATCACCGCAGTCATCCTTGGGGTAGCCCGAGTCATCGGTGAAACCGCACCGCTACTCCTGGCTGCTGGCAATAACGACCAAACCGTGGTGAACCCCTTCGGCTCACCGATATCTTCGGTTCCGACCTATATCTTCAACAACGTTGCCCTACCGTACCCCGATGCAGTCACCAGGGCTTGGGGCTCCGCCTTGGTTCTAATCATTTTGGTTGCCATTTTGTTCACCCTGGCTCGCGTCATCGGGCGTGGGCGTGTCGGACGATAGGAAGCGAATACCATGTCCACTGCTGAGTTTGAGGATGTTATGGACCTAGATATTGAGGGTGTTGAGGCCTCAACTGTCCATCCGGTGGGTCCGACCGAGATGGAGGCGCGCGACGTCAGCGTCTGGTTCGGGCAGCGCAAGGTATTAGAAGGTGTCAATATCGTCTTCCCGAAGAAGACCGTGACTGCTCTCATCGGGCCATCAGGTTGCGGTAAGTCGACCTTCATTCGGACCCTAAATCGCCTGCATGAACTAATACCGGGGGCCGCTTTGGCGGGGTCGGTGCTTTATGAGGGCAAGGACATCTACGACGCTGCGGTGGACCCGGTATCAATTCGCCTGCAAATCGGCATGGTCTTCCAAAAGCCAAATCCGTTCCCCAGCATGACTATCCGCGGCAATGTGCTATCCGGCTTGAAGCTGTCGGGGATGAAGCGTGATAACCACGACGACATCGTTGAGGAGACCCTCACCGCCGCTGGCCTATGGAACGAGGTGAAGGATCGCCTCGGCAATGCCGCCGGCGATCTGTCCGGCGGGCAGCAGCAGCGACTCGTTATTGCTCGGGCACTAGCCGTCCAGCCGCATGTGCTTTTGATGGATGAGCCGTGCTCGGCATTGGATCCCGCGTCGACCTTGAAAATCGAAGAGACTATCCGCGAGCTCTCCAAGGAAGTCACCATCATTATCGTCACGCATAACATGCAGCAGGCTGTGCGGGTTTCCGACTACACCGCATTCTTCCTTGCGGAAGAAGGCACCCCGGGCCATGTGGTTGAGCAAGGTGCAACAACAGAGATCTTCGGTAACCCGCAGGAACAACGCACCTTGGACTACGTAAATGGCAGGTTCGGTTAACCCGCTGTTCACTTGTACATTGATTGTTCACCTAAAAGTCCATCGCGTGTCAGCATCTCGACAGTGTTGATTCACCCGAGTTGATTAACGTGTCATCGAATTGTTAACTTCAACTCTAAGGAGCACATAGTGCGTCGCACAATCGCGATTCTAGCCAGTAGTGCGCTAGCGGCCGGCACGGTCGCGTTGGCCGCACCCGCCCAAGCCGCCGAGACGATTTCAGGTGGCGGAGCTTCATTCCCAAACGTGTTCATTCAGCAGTGCGCCGCTGACTTCAATGGCTCACAGAGCAATTTCACAGTGTCCTACACCTCCACCGGGTCCGGCACCGGCAAGGGTAACTTCACCAAGGGCACCTTCGTATACGCGATGACCGACTCGGCTTACACCTCAGGTGCACCGACCTTCGGCTGGGAGTACATACCGGCAATCGGGGGCGCGGTAACGTTGCCGATTAATCTAAAGAACGCCACCACGGGTCGCACCCTGGGCTCCTCCATCCAGCTCAAGCAGGTGACATTGGCGAAGATCCTCTCGGGGGCTATCGCTACTTGGAATCACCCGGAGATCCTCAAGGACAATCCGCGCATCGCCAAGTCATTGCCATCGACAGCGATCACGATCGCCTATCGTTCGGATGCTTCCGGCACAACGAACAACATGTTGCAGTACTTGAACTCTTGGGCCCCGACCATCTTCCCGAAGGTACAAGACGACATGGGCACTGCGTTCCCCGGCGGCAAGCCACCGGCAAACTCGGTCGCCGGTAAGGGCAACTCGGGTGTGATGGCGAATGTGCTCGCCAAGGAGGGCACCATCGGCTATGTCGATCTCGGCGATGCCAAGGGTTACCCATCAGCGCGCATCCAAAATGCCAATGGTGAGTTCATTGCGCCATCATCTGCGTCCGCCGCCAAGAACCTCGCGAACCAGACAGCGGTTGGCGCCGATGGCCTCGTCGCTCTGAACTACAAGGTGGCTGTTTCCGGTGCCTACCCCATCGCGATCTTCAGCTACGCATTGGCTCGGACCGATGGTAAGGGCCCAAATGGCCTGGGCGTGCGTCAGTTCCTCGACTACGTGTTGCAAAAGTGCGGGCCTTCCCGTGCTGCCTCACTTGGTTATGTACCGGTCGGCGGCAAGGTACTTGCCACTGCCAAGACGCTGGTAACCAAGGTCTCCTAGTAAATCTCAATAGCAACAACAAAGCGTAAAGGTGCGGGCGATGCCTCGGAAAGTTACGACAATCCGAGGCATCGTCCTCGCTGCTTTCGCAACTGCTTTAGTAGCAGGTTGTACGCCGCCGATGCCCCCTGATGTGCTGGCGGCGCGCGCTGAAGCCCAAGTTGCCTGCGGCACCGGTGAAGTGCGGGTCAGCGTGCCAAGTGGGTTCAGTGGGTCAATGGATTCGGTTGGGGCCGCGCTGACGTCGGTGTGCCCGGATGAGACCGTGCTCGAGGTGCCCGCCGAGGAGTCTGCACCACTTGCCTTGGTCGACAAGACGCCTTCGCAAGCAGATATTGATGCGTTCAAGGCAACTTCTTGCCCGAATGACCCGGTCATCGTGGTCCCGGCATTTGCCTACCCGGTGACTTTGGCCTACAACGTGGTTGGGCTCGAGGGCCTATTAATGACCCCCCAGATTGTGTCCGGGATCCTAAGTGGAGCCATCACCTCCTGGGAGGATCCGCTATTGCTGGAGGCTAACCCGGACTTTGATTTAACTCTACTTCCGGAGATCGCCCTCATGTCTATTGATTCACCACAAGGTGATGTCGAGGCGATGACAACTTGGCTAAACCAGCAGGATGCTGCTTCGTGGCCGCAAGGCAAGGTTGGGGTGCTGGAGGTGGGCCAAAAGTTCCCGTCTCAAGCCGATCTGCTCGCCGAGATGCTGGCGGTCGAAGGTTCAATTGCGGTGCTGCCGATCTCGGTTGCTTACAACAATATTTTGGCTACCGCGAACTTGCCGGTTAAGGGCACCGATGCCAATGGGCAAGAGGTTGACACCGTCATCACCACCGACGACGTGCAGCTTTACAAAATCGGTTCCGGCGCCACCACGGTGACCAAAGATGCGAGCGGCAATCTTTTTGCTAGCCCCGCAACGGGTGGGTTTCCGGTTGACGGCAACTTTGATATCGCATCATCGAAGATCATGATGGCCGAAGGTGCACCACTTGTGGGTTGGCCGGTACTTGGGTATGCGCACCTTTTGATCTGCGATAACCCGGCGGAGCCACTACCCCTGCTATTCGCCCAGTATCTGGTTCGTCTTGCCGGCCAAGGCTCACTTGAGTCATTCGGCTTGACCCCAATGCCAGAGCCAATTCGAATTCAAACGTTCGGCCCACTTAAGGTCGTTGTCAACGTGGATGGTGTTGACGCGGCGAGTGCGTCGCCGGTCGCCAGTTAGCCGGTAACCAGGCTAAGGCGCTCGCCCTGCCCCTAGGGTGGGGGTCATGGAAGAGCGAAGTACGGGCACTCAATTACCACGCTGGTACGTCAAAGCCATCTGGTATGCCATTTTCGCAGTCACGTTGTCAATCGCTGGCTGGTACATCGCCCTCCAACTGACCGACCTGATGGTCACGGTTGCCATCTGCTTCTTCCTGGCCTTTTGTATTGAACCCATCGTCAACAAACTTGCGGCTCGCGGTTGGCGACGCGGCTTGGCCACCCTTTTTGTCTACGTGGTGGGCGTCGGCGCGGTCGCTGCTTTCTTTGCGCTATTTGGACTGGTCTTCTTCCAACAGGTTGTAGACCTAGTTTCCGAGCTTCCCAATCTCTACGACGGAATCCGAGGTTTCTTCGACGAGACCTTCTCCGTAACCTTGCCTGAGCCGTCGGTGCTGATGGATCAGTACCTAAATGATGCGGTCACGCTCTTAGCCAATGGCGTGATCGGTGTGATCAATACTTTCCTAGGGGTGGTATTCGGGGCGCTGACGGTGTTACTTGTTACTTTCTACCTGGTGGTTGATGGGCCCCGCTTTCGCAGCGTGGTTTGCTCCCTGTTTTCCCAGCGTCGGCAGCGTGAGATCTTGGCCGTTTGGGAGGTGGCGATCGATAAGACTTCAAGCTACATGATCTCAAGGTCGGTGCTGGCCCTGGTTTGCGGTACCACGACGACAGTCTTCTTGTTGATAATCCAGGTGCCGAATGGGTTGGCTCTCGGCATCTTCACCGGATTGGTCTCGGCCTTCATCCCGACAATTGGCACCTATATTGGCGGGATCCTGCCGGTCGCGGTTGCTTTCGGAGCGAGCCCGATCCAAGGGGTCGCCACCTTGGTGTTCATTTTGGCCTACCAGCAAGTGGAAAACCTAACGATCGAGCCTCGGATCTCAGCCAAGGCGATGGAATTGAATACCGCCGTTTCATTCTTAAGCGTTTTAGCCGGCGCTGCCGTCCTGGGGCCGGTGGGAGCCTTCTTAGCGCTGCCATTTGCGGCAACACTGAAAGCCTTTGTCGGTACCTATCTGCGCCGCACCGAAGTCGTTGCTTCGAAACTTACCGATGGCAGTGGCCAGCCTTAGGTTCAGATGAAGATCACCTGCGCGCCTTCGGTGAGTTCGATAAAGGCGCCGGCATTGATAATGCCCTCAACGCCGTCATATAGATCATCGATTGTCACGTGGTTCATGTCGGCGCTCATCTGGCACGCCCAAAGGTGCCCGCCGGATGCCGTGATGAGATCCAGAAATTCCGGCACTTCGGGCACATCAAGGTCGGCGATTGATTTCTTCATCATTTTGGTCGCCATTGCTGTCATGCCGGGCATCGGCATCAGGGCCTGCGGCATATGGGTTGCTGGGTTGCCCACCGGAACGAACTTTAGGTGCTCCATTCGGCCCTTGGTGATCATCTCGAAGCCCCAGAAAGTGAAAAACATGTGGACTTCAACCCCCTCACCGAGGGCGGCATTTCCCAGGATAAGCCCAGGGTAGGCCATATCAAGGTTGCCTTTTGAGCAGATGATTGCCAACTTGCGGCCCGACTCTTCGTGCTTTTCGAAGGCCGGAATTATCATTTCTTGGGTTTCAATAACTTCACTGGCCATTGTCATTATTCCTCCTCGGGGTCAGACGCAGCCGTGCGGTTTGGGCAGGCCAGCGATGTATGCCATCTTCTTGGCGGGTTTCTTGGGGAACAGCACGAACATCTGCTTGGTATCGAACCCGCCGGTGTTAGTGATCCGGCGAATAGTGGGTGTCTCACCTTGAACCTTGAAGTCATCGCGCAGGAAGTGAATTACCCGCCAATGCTCATCTGTCATTTCGATCTCGATGGCCGCGGCCAGAGATGCAGCAAGGGTTTCGTCCCATTGGTCATACTCGGTCATGAAGCCTTCATCATCGACGCTCACTTCACGGCCGCTAATAGTGGTGGTGGGCATTGTTCGTCACTCCTTCACTTTTCCGGACATTGACATAAGTACAGGAACCGGCATGGAATGACCGGGCATTAAAATGTTCCAGTAGGTCCATCGGAAAGCCAACTTGCCGATGTGATTCATCCGTGTTTGCTTCAACAGGCTGAGCGGGCCGATGCGGTACGGGTATTTGCCGGTGAGTGGCTCTACGTCGTAGTTGAAATCGATGAGCATAGCCTTCTTGTGACCGGTCTCGATGAAGCAATTCGCATGCCCATCGAATTTATGAGTCATCTCCTTGCCTGCGATGTGGAGCAAGAAGTTGTCAATGAAGATATCGACTTCAAAGTGGGCCACGGATCCGGCTTTAGAAGCAGGAATGTCATTGGCATCCCCGAGGGCGAAAATGGTGTCGTGCGCTTTTGAAATCTGGGTGAACTTATCGACCGGTACTAGGTTTAGTTCATTGCCAAGGCCGGATCTAGCGACATACTCTGCACCCATATTTAGCGGGATGCTGACAAGTAGATCGAAGGGAATTTCGCGCTCGTCGTATGAGACCAGCATCTTGGCTTCGGGATCTACGCGCTCCAGCATGAAATCTGGCTCAACGGTGATGCCCTTCTCCTCCAGGGTGTTGCCAAAAGCCTGAGCGGCAAGTGGTTTGGTGAAGGCGCCCGGCAACGGGGTTACGTAGGTGATGTTCACCTTGTCGCGCATGCCCTTGTTGGCAAAAAACGCATCCGACAAAAATGCGAATTCAAGGGGTGCCACCGGGCACTTGATCGGCATGTCCACGATATTTATAACAAGTTTGCCACCCGGCCACGACTTCAGTTTCTCGGCGAGCGCGATTGAACCTTCGTAGGTATAGAACTCATGAATGCTCTTACGCCACTCGCCTTCGAGCATGCCAGGTGTTTGATCTGGCCGTGGGATGACTCCGGTGGCGATTATCAGCATGTCGTATGACAGTTCGCGGCCATCAAGTAGCAAAACCCGTTGGCTATCGGGATGGACCTTATCTATGGTCCCGTAGACAAGTGGGATGTTCTTATTGAGGAACTTACGGCGTGACCTAGTGACCTCATCTGGTTGGTACGTACCAAATGGGGTGAAAATGAAACCCGGTTGATAATGGTGGGCGTCATCGGCGTCAACGACGGTAATTGACCATTGGCTGCTCGGCAGCGCTTTGCGAAGCTTGTTCGCGGTCATGGTGCCCGCTGTGCCACCCCCGAGAATCAAGATATTTCTCATACCCCCAAGGGTATTAAGTGGTAATTGCGGTAAGCAGTGCCGAATTACCCGACTGTTAGGGACTTTTGGCGTGAGTTCGTTCACCCAAAATAGGTCACGCTGGGTTATCCGGGATAACCTCGTGGTCACCGTTTACTTGCTGAGGAGTCAATCATGTTGAAGAGGGCGCTTGTTGGGCTCGCAGTCGCAGCAGCCATGTTGGGCACCGTTGGGTTTGCGCAGGCGGCTCCGGGTGGGGTGACTTTGACATCGGCTGAACTGACCAAGTGGGGGTTCCCGAAGAAACCAAATGTAGTTGCGTGGTCATCGGGCACCGCGAAGATTTCGGCACATCAGGCACCTGCTGGCCAGGATGTGGTAATCACCGGGGTGGCGCCAGACTATGCGCCCGTCGGACAGGTGCTGACCATGAGTCGCTTTGTTGCCGACGACCATAATGGTGACGGCACCATGAAAGCCTTGAATATCACTACCACCGTGAATGCTAATCGGTCATTCACTTTGCATTTTCAACTTGGAACCGTGGGTACCTTCGGCTATGACGTCGGCTACGCAACCACCGGTATGACCCCGGAGCGGATCGCCTTCCAATTCCAGTTCACCACCACCGGAGCCAAGGGTCCGGGGGTGGCGGTGTCGGCCAAGCCGGTCACTCTTAACTCAAAGCAATTGGCTGCCGCTGGATTCACCAAGACCGCCAATGTTGTGGGCTGGGGTGGCACGGCGAAGCTGTCGGCATCCAATGTCGGCGTTGGTGAGTCGGTCACGCTCGCTGGCCGGGCCCCCTCGTACGTGAAAGCGGGTTCGGTCTTGTCACTTGAGCAGTTTGTGGCAACCGACAAAGTCGGGTCGGGGCAATTCGTCGTGATCCCAGCTGTGACAGCAACCGTCGGTAGTGATGGGAAGTTCACCGTGACTTTTACCCCACTTAGCGGTACCCATGGTTACACGTTCGGCGTTGGGCAGAACTTCGAGTGGATTGGCACGGAGTTCCAGGTCACCGCTGGCTAGGAGGCACAGGACCGGAGCAAGCCCGGTTAAGGCGCGCTCGAAATTGGAGTTTCCTGCTGTGAACCACGGGTTGGTCGTCGCCTGCCGAACTCGCGAATTCGTCAAGTATTTAGTGTGGGTTGGCTGTGAACCGATCCCAGGAGGCTTTGATCTCAGCTTCAGCTTCGGCGCGCCCCACCCAGGTGGCACCTTCGACACTCTTGCCGGGCTCTAACTCCTTGTACACCTCGAAGAAGTGTTGAATCTCGAGCCGATCAAACTCTGGGACATGGTGGATATCGCGTAGGTGCTCCACGCGTGGGTCACTCGCTGGTACGCAGAGCACTTTGTCATCGCCACCGGCTTCGTCGGTCATCCGGAACATTCCGACGGCCCGGCACCTAATCTGCACTCCCGGGAAGGTGGGTTCGCCGAGCAGAACCAGGGCGTCCAGCGGGTCGCTGTCGAGCCCAAGGGAGTCTTCGATGAACCCGTAATCATGGGGGTATCTGGTCGAGGTGAACAGCATGCGATCAAGGCGAATCCGGCCGGTCACGTGGTCGATTTCGTACTTATTGCGGCTACCGCCGGGGATCTCGATTGTGACGTCGAAGGTGAGAGGTTGCATGTGACGTAGTCTCTCCTATTGTGGGCACCCGAGGGCAATCGCAACCGCGCTGGTTGTCGTCTGGTACTGGGGCAGCCGGCTTAGCCTTTGCGCTGCTGATCGGCTCGATGCTGGCCCCAGCGGCTGCGGCCAACCCCATCCCACCAGCCGGCCCGGTCCTTAGCCCCACCACGGTGGTCGGGTCCAAGGCGCCGGCTCCGAGCCCGGCCGGTATCCAAAAAGCCACGGCCCGGATACTTGCCAGCGGTGCGCTAGGTGCGTTCAGCGCATTAGTGGTAGATCCCGCGACCGATCAGGTGCTACTCGAGGTAAACGGCGATAAACCCCGGATTCCGGCATCAACCATCAAGTTGTTGACCGCCGCCGCCGCCCTTGAGGTGCTCGGCCCCAGAACCCGACTAGCAACCAAGGTGATGCGCGATGGCAACACCATCACCTTGGTTGGTGGCGGTGACACCTCGTTGGTGCGCGCCCACGGTGGTGACCCACTTGCCGGTGGTGCGGCATCACTTAGAGCACTCGCTGATCTGACGGCAGCGGCGTTACCGGACCAACCGGTGCGACTTGTTTATGACGACTCTTTGTTCACCGGGCCAGTTACCGGCCCGAATTGGCCGCGGAATGCAGCGCGCTTGGGGATAGCAGCACCTGTTAGTGCCTTGATGGTTGGTGAAGGCCGGGTGCGGCCAGGTGCGCTCTCGCGGGTCGCGGACCCGGCCAAGCAAGCCGCTGAAGCCTTTGCGGGCTACCTGAAAAAATCCGGGGTGCAAGTGACTAAGACCACCGCGGGCAAGGTGGCAGCTGGTGCAGCCGAAATCGCCCGGGTTGAGTCCCCGCCGGTAGCTGACCTAGTCGAAGAACTTTTAACCGAGTCGAATAACGACATGGGTGAGTCCCTTGCCCATTTGGTAGGCGGGGCGACCGGGGCTGGTGCTTCATTTTCTGGTGGCGCGAGGGCGGTGACAGCGTCCGTGAAGGCATTAGGCTTGCCGACAACGGGTCTTGTTGTTGCCGATGGCAGTGGGCTATCGAGCAGCGATCGGGTCTCGGTCGAAACCTATGGTGCATTGCTCGCAGCCGTGGCGCGCAACACCAACCCGGATCTTTCGGCAATTGGATCTGGGTTACCGGTTGCCGGAGCCACCGGCACCTTGGCCAACCGCTTTCTATCTGGACCAACGAAGCGTGGCGCCGGCTACGTGCACGCGAAGACCGGTTCACTAACTGGAGTTATCGGCTTGACCGGCACGGTAAAAGATGCGGATGGGCGAGTACTTGTTTTCTCGATCCTTGCCAACAATGTCGAAAGCCTCGATGCTGCAAGAAATTCAGTGGATTTATTCGCAACGAAACTAGCGAAGTGCGGGTGTTCAAGATGACGGTCACGGTGACGCTGCTTCCGGTAAATCAGTTCGATCACTTTTATCGTGGCGGTGATCGCATTGGTGTGCTTCGCCATGGCCCCGGCGGTCCGAGTCGGCCTGAGGAGTGGATTGGGTCCACAACTGCGCGCTTTGGCCAAGCACCGCAGGGTTTCAGCGTGTTACCTGACGGCCGGCTGCTAGTTGAGGCAATCGATGACGACCCGATCGCGTGGCTTGGTCCAGACCACGTGGCCCGTTACGGATCAAGTACCGAAGTGCTCGTGAAGTTACTTGACCTGGGTCAAAGATTGCCGGTTCACCTGCATCCAAATCGCGCATTCGCTAAGACCCACCTCGGTTTGGCGCACGGCAAGACCGAAGCTTGGTACGTACTTGATGCGCCGGTGGGCGCTGAGGTCGGCGTTGGTTTTAAGGATGCGATGACCCTCGATCAGGTTTCGTCGTGGGTTCGCGAGCGCGATAGTGCGGCGCTGCTTGGGGCACTGCAAACCAAGGTTGTGCACCCAGGCGATGCGATGCTCGTGCCGGCGGGCCTGCCGCACACCGTTGCCGACGGTGTTTTCGTTCTGGAGTTGCAGGAGCCAACCGACCTTTCGATCTTGCTGGAGTGGCAAGGGTTTGCTGTTGACGGAGCCAAAGACGGACACCTTGATCTCGGATTTGATGTCGCCCTGCAGGCGGTTGACCTGTCAGCGGTAACGGCGGGCGACCTTGATCAACTGGTGGTCCCCGCTGCGCAAATCCAAGGAGCTGGGCTGGTATCGATAATGCCGGCGCAGGCAGATCCGTATTTCAGGGCGCAGCGGATCGATACCTCGGCCGGCCGGGTGGATGTCGATGCGGGGTTTGCGATCGTGCTGGTGACCGAAGGTAGTGGCTTACTTGCCACCGAACTAGGCTCATTTGAAGTTGTGCGCGGTGATGTCGCGCTCGTGCCGTTTGCGGCCGGTGCGTGGTCCCTGGCCGGTGCGGGTGTTGCCATTGCTTGCCGCCCACCGGATGCAGGCGCCCCCGATGGCCGGTAACACCTTGATCGGGGAGGCCGTTGATTGGCCGCTGGCGATCAGCACGGCGACCAGGATTGCCCCGACCGGACCGATGTTGTCGCGTCAGGAGACCCAATCGGCGGTGGCCATGCTGCGCGATCTGGCCCTCGAAGCGGTTGCGCCAGTGCAGCAGGTCACCGGATTGATCGCACCGCCCCGGTCGCGGGCCCAGGTTGTTGATCGTGCCGCATGGATTGAATCAAATGTCGCAGGTCTGCAGATCGCACTCGCGGCACTTGCCGATAAAGGTGACGAAGGTGGGCTCCCGAGTTGGGCACGCGGTGTTGGTGCTCGCGGTTCTGCTGTGCAACTTGGACTGGTTCTAGGTTGGCTCTCTGGCAAAGTCCTTGGCCAGTACGAAGTCTTTACCGAACCCGGGCAACCGGGTCGGTTGCTTTTGGTTGCGCCGACCATTGTGCAGGTGGAGCAGCAGCTTCAAGTTCCGTCGCGGGATTTTCGGCTCTGGGTGTGCCTGCACGAAGAGACGCACCGGGTGCAATTTGGGGCAGTGTCGTGGCTCGGCGCCTACATCGCGTCGCTCGTCAACGATTTCATTGAGCAGTCCGATCTAGGTATCAGTGAAACCCTGCGCCGGGTAGCTGCGGTGATGAGCTCGATCGCCCGTAAGACGAGCGTGATGGAGGCGGTTCAGTCACCTAGGCAACGTGAAGTCTTCGACAAGATGACGGGTGTGATGTCGCTCCTGGAGGGCCACGCTGATGTAGTGATGGATGCTGTCGGCCCACAGGTGGTACCAAGTGTTGCCCTCATTCGCGAACGTTTCACCGCGCGCAGGAATAGCCCCAAGGCGATCGACGCCTTAGCCCGTCGTGCCCTAGGCATGGATATGAAACTGCGGCAATACACCGATGGAGCTGCGTTCGTGCGCCAAGTTGTTGATGCGGTTGGGATGTCCGGGTTCAATAAAGTATGGGATTCGCCGCAGGCGCTCCCGTCGCGAACTGAGATAACCGATCCTGACGTGTGGATCAAGCGGATGGCAAGTTGATGGCACTGGCGTGTGCGGCCACCGTGTTGATTCGTAATGCGGTAACCCGGGCGCTAAGTAACTGTGAGCCGGGTGACCGGGTACTTGTTGCCTGCTCCGGTGGGCCTGATTCACTCGCGCTGGCGGCGGCCACCGGGTGGGCGGCGCAGCGGCTGGGGCTTTTTGCTGGTGCGGTGATAGTCGATCATCAACTGCAGGAGGGCTCGGCCCAGATCGCAGCTTGGGCCGCCAAAGTATGTGAGCGCCTAGGCCTGAACCCTGCTTCGGTGGTTGCTGTTCGCGTTGACGGCTCGGGCGGGCTGGAGGCGGCGGCCCGCGATGCACGGTACGCAGCACTTACTGAATGTGCGAAGGCTCTTGACTCCAAGGTGGTGCTTCTTGGCCACACTCAAGAGGATCAAGCGGAAACAGTGTTACTGCGATTGGCTCGCGGCTCCGGGGCAAGATCTCTAGCGGCCATGGCGGAGGTCAACGGCCTGTGGCACCGTCCATTGTTGGAAATACCGCGTGCCCTCGTTCATGAGTCGGCAACGGAAGTTCTCGATGAACTGGGCGAGCAGGCGTGGCAGGACCCCCATAACTTGGACCCGCGTTTTGCGCGCGTTCGCGCCCGCGGGCTGCTTGGCACCCTGAGCGCAGAACTCGGCCCCGGGGTGGTGGTTGGCCTAGCCCGCTCGGCCAGCATGCTGCGCGATGATGCGGATGCCCTTGACGAATTAGCCGATGCGCTATTTGCCGAAGCGGTAACTATCGAGAGCAGTTCGATTTGGGTTGCGATCGATGACCTTGACGGCATCCCGCGGGCCATCCGCACCAGGCTTGTTCGCGCAATGTGCCTAGCGGCTGGTGTGGTACCGGGAGAGCTAAGCCGCGATCAGGTGCTCGCCGTTGACCACCTCGTGAGCAACTGGACCGGGCAGGGGGCGGTTTTTTTGCCGGGGGGAGTTGAGGCGGGGCGTGTGTATGACAGGCTTACCGTAATTCGCCGGACCCAGTAGCGGGAGAAGAAGTTGCAGCCAGAAGATCTCGGAGCCGATCTAGCCCATGTCTTACTGACCGAGGAACAAATCAAAGACCGGATTGCGGAGTTAGCGCTGCAGATTGAGGCCGATTACGCGGATCAGGATCTACTACTGGTTGGCGTTCTCAAGGGCGCGGTGATGGTGATGGCGGATCTCGCGCGAGCGCTAAAGCGCAGTTCTGACATGGACTGGATGGCGGTTTCGTCCTACGGCTCGGGCACGAAGAGCAGTGGGGTGGTGCGGATCCTCAAAGACCTTGATGCCGATATCGCCGGCCGCAATGTGCTACTGGTTGAGGATGTTTTGGACTCTGGCCTGACTTTGTCATGGCTGATGCGTAACCTTCGTTCGCGTGGCCCCGCCTCGGTTGAGGTATTCACCTTGATGCGTAAGCCGGACGCCATGAAGGTAGAGCTCCATGCCAAGTACGTTGGTTTTGACATCCCCAATGAATTCGTCGTCGGCTACGGCCTGGATTACGCCCAGCGGTATCGCAATCTGCGCTGTGTGGGCACCTTGGCCCCGCACGTCTACGGCGGCTAGCCCCCCGAAACCCCACCCCTAATGGGACACCGTGTCCCAATACCCCCCGCCCCAACTCAAGGCGGCTTGGTGCTGGGTGCGGCCGGTGCCGGTGGCCCCGGTTCGCTCTGCGCGCAAAGGGCAACCGCGCGGGTGTGGAGTCAGCGGGCTCGTAGTACCGTCAGGAGGTGAATTTCAAGCGCCTTTTTCGGGGCCCGATCTTTTGGATCGTGCTGGCCGTCCTGCTCGTACTCCTTGGCTCCAGTTTGGTTTCTGGGCTTGGCGCCCCCGGGCAGGTCGACACCGGGGCGGCGGTCAGCGATATCCAGGCGGGCAATGTCGATACCGCGGTCATCACCGACCGCGATCAGGTACTGGATCTCACCCTCAAAGACGGAACCAAAGTTCGTACGTCATACGTAACCGGGCAGGGCGTCAACCTCCAAGAGTTGCTGCAGCAAAAAGCTGATGCTGGTCAACTACCCGGCGGCTACAACGTGGTGGTGCCGAGCGAAAGCCTGCTGATGACCTTGCTGGTCTCGCTGCTGCCGATCGCATTGATCGTGTTCCTGCTGTTCTTCTTCATGGGGCAGATGCAAGGCGGCGGCTCGCGCATCATGAACTTCGGCAAGTCAAAAGCCAAAATGATCACCAAAGATATGCCGCAGACAACTTTTGCTGACGTGGCCGGGGCCGAGGAAGCCGTCGAAGAACTGCAGGAGATCAAGGAGTTCCTCGCTGAGCCAGCGAAGTTCCAAGCGGTCGGTGCGAAGATTCCAAAAGGTGTTTTGCTCTACGGGCCGCCCGGCACCGGCAAGACGCTGCTGGCTCGTGCGGTGGCCGGCGAGGCTGGCGTCCCATTCTTCTCTATTTCCGGCTCGGATTTTGTTGAGATGTTTGTCGGTGTCGGCGCGAGTCGGGTTCGTGATCTTTTCGAGCAGGCCAAAGCCAATGCACCGGCAATTATCTTCGTCGACGAAATTGACGCCGTTGGTCGGCACCGCGGTGCCGGACTCGGTGGTGGTCATGATGAGCGGGAGCAGACTCTGAACCAAATGCTGGTTGAGATGGACGGCTTTGATGCAACGCAGAACGTCATCATGATCGCTGCGACTAACCGCCCCGACATCTTGGACCCAGCATTGCTGCGTCCGGGCCGCTTTGATCGTCAGATCGCGGTCGAGCGCCCCGATCTCAATGGTCGCGAGGCGATCCTTGAGGTGCATGCAAAGGGCAAGCCGATGGCCGAGCAGGTTGACCTACGGGCCGTTGCCCGTCGCACGCCGGGGTTCACCGGCGCTGACCTTGCGAATGTGCTAAACGAGGCGGCCCTCCTTACCGCTCGCGAGGGCAAGTCCTTCCTTGATGATTTTGCCCTTGATGAGGCCATTGATCGCGTGATTGCCGGGCCGCAGAAGCGCACCCGCGTGATGGACGACGAGGAGAAGAAGATCACCGCCTATCACGAAGCCGGGCACGCGCTTGTTGCAGCAGCGCTACCGGGCAATGATCCCGTGCACAAGATCACCATCTTGCCGCGCGGGCGTGCGCTTGGGTACACGATGGTGCTACCGGATCAGGAGAAATACTCGACCACCCGCAGCGAGATGCTCAACCAACTCGCCTACATGCTAGGCGGTAGGGCGGCCGAGGAACTTATCTTCCACAACCCGACCACCGGTGCCTCCAATGACATCGAGAAAGCCACCGCGCTGGCGCGGGCGATGGTCATGCAGTACGGCATGACCGAGCGCTTGGGTGCAATTCGCTACGGCAAAGAGCAAGGTGAGGTTTTCCTCGGCAGAGACATGGGTCAGTCACGCGATTACTCCGAGGAGGTTGCCGCGGCAATCGATGAAGAAGTCCGCGCTTTCATTGAGGCGGCCCATCAAGAGGCTTATGAGGCATTGGTGGCCAACCGTGATGTACTCGATGCATTAGTAATTGAGTTACTTGAGAAGGAAACCTTGGATAAAGCACAAATCGAAGAGGTTTTTGCGGCTTTGACGTTGCGCGAGGTGCGCCCGGCCTGGACGGGTTCGACCAGACGTCGCCCCGATGAGCGGGGGCCGGTGGCGACCCCATCATCCAACGGGTACCACGGCGCAACCACGGAAGTTACGTGAACGATATCGGCCCGGTGACCTTAACCGGAGACGATGGCGTAGGGCCCTATGACGCGGCCGGGGTAGAACGCGCAATTCATGATTTGCTGGTGGCGATCGGTGAGGACCCAGAGCGCGAAGGTTTGCGTGATACCCCTGCGCGCGTGGCCCGTGCTTATGGCGAGATCTTCGGCGGCCTGCAAATGACCGCAGACGAAGTCCTGACCACCACCTTCGATATCGGGCACGAAGAACTCGTTATCGTGCGCGATATTGAGATGTACAGCACCTGTGAGCACCACCTCGTGCCCTTTCACGGGGTCGCGCATATCGGCTACATTCCAAATATCAGCGGCACCATCACCGGGTTATCCAAGCTGGCGCGCCTGGTTGATGTGTTCGCTCGTCGACCTCAGGTGCAAGAACGCCTAACGACGCAGGTGGCCGATGCGTTGATGCGGATACTTGACCCGCGGGGCGCAATTGTCATTATTGAGGCGGAGCATTTGTGCATGGCAATGCGCGGGGTTCGTAAACCAGGTGCGAAGACGATCACCAGCGCGGTGCGCGGTTCCCTCATGGTGCCGGCGACGCGCGCTGAGGCGATGTCGCTCATCATGGGCCGTTAGCGCAGGGTGGCCATGTCGCGTCGCCACCCGTCGAGTCTGCCTGAGGAGCTCCGAAAGTTAGACCGACCGCTGGTAATTGGGGTGCTCAATGTCACCCCGGACTCGTTTTCTGATGGCGGCAATCACGACGAGCCCACCAGTGCAGTGGCCCATGGCATCAACCTGTGCCGAGAGGGCGCAGACATTATCGATGTCGGGGGTGAGTCTACGAGGCCGGGTGCGACCCCGGTGTCTGCTCAAGTGGAGTTGAGCCGGGTGTTGCCAGTAGTCAGTGCATTAGTTGCCGCCGGAGTCCACGTCAGCATCGACACCATGAAAGCCGAGGTTGCGCGGGAGTCCGTGGCGGCGGGTGCCTGCGTCGTAAACGATGTCAGCGGCGGGCTTTTTGATGCCGCCATGTATTCGACGGTAGCGAGCTTGGATGTGCCCTATGTCCTCATGCACTCGCGCGGGGAAGCCTCAGTGATGAATCAGCACGCCGTTTACGACGATGTCGCAAGCGATGTCATGCGTGAGCTCGGAGATCGACTGCAGGCAGCCATTGCCGGTGGCGTTGACCCCGATTGCATAGTCGTTGACCCCGGGCTTGGATTCGCAAAAGAGGTAGATCAAAACTGGCAGGTGCTCAACCACCTCGATGAGTTCGTGCGTCTCGGCTACCCGGTATTGATCGGCGCCTCGCGTAAACGGTTCTTGGGATCCCTATTAGCCGACAGTGAAGGGCGCCCACGTGAATTTGCTGAGCGCGACGCGGCAACCGATGCGGTATCGGCGCTAGCGGCAGCGGCTGGGGTTTGGGGGGTGCGCGTGCACAATGTGAAGGCGGCGGTCGATTCGGTACTCGTTGGCAGGGCTTGGGCTCGGGGGAGGCAGTAGTGAGCGACGTCATCATTTTGACCGGGATCCGCGGCCACGGCCACCATGGGGTCTTCCCTGAGGAGCGCCGAGACGGCCAAGAGTTCGTGGTCGATGCCCTCGTCTATTTACAAGCAAGCACCGCGGCCACGACCGATGCGTTGGTCGACACCGTCAATTATGCGACTGTTGCCCAGGTGGTTCATCAGTTGATAATCGGCGATCCGGTGGATCTACTGGAAACCCTCGCCGAGCGCATCGCGACCGCGATTTTGAACTTAGGTGGGGTAGCGAAGGTGGAGATCACCGTACACAAACCGCAGGCCCCGATTCCGGTGCCATTTACCGATGTTGCGCTGCGCATTACCCGCCCATGACTTCTATCCAAACGGTCTTGGCGCTCGGTGCCAACCTCGGTGACCGGCTGGCGGCACTACGTGGTGCGATCACGGCGTTAGGGCTGCAGCCGGGCATAACTATTGAATCGGTATCGAGTTTTTATCAGACGGATCCCGTCGGTGGACCCGAGCAACCGGTATACCTGAATGCGGTAGTACTGGCGAGGACAACACTGACGGCGGCGGAGCTCCTAGCGGTTGCCCACGAGATTGAAGACTCCTGGCACCGTACCCGCGAGGTGCGCTGGGGTGCGCGCACTTTGGACATTGACATCATTACCTACGGTGATCTGATAGCACTGGATGAGATTTTGACTTTGCCGCATCCACGGGCCGGTGAACGCGAATTCGTCCTGGTGCCGTGGCTAGAGGTCGATCCGAATGCGGTGCTACCGGGGATCGGACCGGTGCACGAGTTAGCGGCCGCCGTGGCCACCGGTGCGGTACGCCTGTTAGAGGCCCGGCCATTTATAGAGTTGAACCCGTGAGCGGGCTGAAGTGAAGCCGACCAAAGTTCGGCTGCTCCTAACGCTGGCGGTGTTGGCCGGGGCCATTGGCTGGGGTGCGGTGTCCTTAATACAAGGGCAATCCGGACGCATCTTGCCGGTGCCGTGGTTGGCAGCCAGCACCATGTGGATCTTGGCGCTGGCATTGGGTATTTGGACTTTGCTCGCGCGCCCACGCCTCCAGCGTCGGCCCGGCACAAAATCATTGCCACCTATTGTCGCTGCGCGCACCGCCGCATTGGCGATGGCTGCTTCGCGGACCGGCTCCCTAGTAGGCGGGTTTTATCTCGGGGTCGCCCTTGCCGCCCTGCCGGCACGGTTCACGGCCGCGGGCATAGACACGCTCTGGGCGGCCTCGGGCACCGCGGCCGGATCCTTGCTATTGGTGGTCGCTGCGCTCTGGCTGGAGCATATTTGCCGGTTGCCCATCGACGATGACGACGGCTTGGGTGCCAGATAGAGTCAGCACCATGAGTGAAGTTCTTGAAGACCTGCCCTTTGACGAATTGCGCCAACGCGCGTTCCACGTCGCCGAAAAGCGCTTTGACCTCGGGTTCTTCACCGACCTCTTCGGGCACATGCCGGGCATGGTGGCGATCGAAGGCGAGGGTGGTGACCTCGGGGCGGTCGGCGGGACTTTTATTGAGACGGTCAAGGCAGTGCGAGAGATGATGGGCGATGATCCGCTGGACCCCACCACCGAAGCGCTGCTTCGTGCGCGGTTCGCAACTTATCTTCGCGAACACGAGAAATAACGCGCGAGCCAGCGCGCAGCAAATCGGCACCTAGCGATCGATATCGCCGACCACGAAGAAGAATGACATCAACGCATCCCCAAGATCAGCGAGCGGTAAGCCGATGACCGCCGCAGCCATCGCCTGCACATTACTTAGGGATGGGGTTCGAAGTTTGAGGCGCCACGGTGATTTAGCGCCGATGCTGACCAGCAGGTAACCACTAACTCCAAGCGGACCCTCTACTTGCCCATAAGTTGTGCTCTCCGGGACTTTTACCACTTTTGGTAGCGGCACATTTATTTCGCCACCACCGAGTGCATTGTCGGTGCATGCCAACATCAAGTTCAACGACACCGGAATCTGCTCAAGGAGCATGCGGTAGCGCGCTGGTAAATCCCCATCGGTTGAGGTTGGCACCAGTAAGAACTCCGTTAACTCGCCGTATGCCAGGTACGGCTCATCGCGCCGCAGGTCAAGGTCCACACCGCTTGCACGCCCAACCGGGCCGGTAACCCCGAACGTGAGGGCATCGGTGCGCGACAGGACTGCCCGGCCAGCAAAGTTGGCGGTTGCGGATTCGGTAACTGCACTGATGGCAGGAAGTCGCGCGATGAGTTCGGCGGTGATAATTTGCAGTTCCGCCACCCATTCTTGGGTCAACGGGTGCGCGAGCCCACCGATGCGGTTGATCATGGGATGCACTCGCCCGCCGCTTGCCGACTCCTGCAGGGCCAGGAACTTTTCGCGTAATTGCAATAGCGGTAGATCCCTTGTCGGGGCACCAAGTAAGAGAAGTGATGCGGAGACGCGATTCATCTCGGCGAGAAGTGTGCGCGTCCAGGTCGCTCGCGGTGGGGGAATGATCCCCATGGCTGCCTCAACCGTGAGGGCTACGCCCAGCTCGGACGAAAATGCCGAGAGCCAGTCATGTCGATTGGCAAGCATCATGATCTGGCGGTAGTCGCGTGCCTCGAAGAGCTTTTCGGCACTTCGATGCAGCAATCCAACCTGCGGATCAGCGGCCCCGATCAAGCCTTGGTCATCAAGGGTCAATCGAATTTGTAGCGCGGCATGTGACGCGGGATGAAGGTCATCGAGCTCTAGGACAACATCATGGTCTAGGTAACGCGCTGCTCCGACCGCAACCAATAACTCCTGCACCGGCTCATCTTGTCAGGTAACAGAAAACTCCTGGGTCAACCAGAGGAAGTCCCCCAGGCCACCGGGCTTTGCCACGTGCCCCCCGCGGAGCACCTCGGCCTGCCGCTGGACCGTGGACTCACGCGCTAGCCGCGCGGCGGCAACCGCATCCATAGCAACATGCGCGGTGATATTGCAGGAGCCGTCGGGGATAGGACTCACCGCGCGGCCAGCACGAAAGCCCGTCAAGGTGCCGCCATCCCAAGTTCCGGCAGCGCGCTCGGCGCGCAGGTGCCCGTAATCAATGGCGATGGCGATGCCATCTGTTATCCACCCCGTCAGGTGCTGCCAAGTAGCGTCACGGGTGTTGCCGAACTCCCCGCGCATGAAAGGTCTACGGGCCGGCCACCACGTATCCAGCCAGTTGCGTAGTTCAGCCGCGTTGACCTCCAGGTGCGCGCAGGCGATGTCATCTGCCAACCGCGGCCCCATCATTGACTCACCGGACACGACCACAACCAGGTGCACCTCACCCCACTCATCAACCTCAAATCTTTCGCACGGGATATCGTCCAAAAACTCGTGCGCGATAACTACCCGGCGTGCTGGTTGCAGCGCTATCGCACGCGCGTCACCCGCTGTCCACCCCACCGTCGGTGGCAGCCGCTCGGGCGCGGGCCGAAGATCGATTGCCTCAAAGCTGATCCACGGCCGGTCACCTAACCGGTCAGCAAGGGTCTGAGTCAATTGCCCGGCACCGGCACCGACATCGGTGACAATCAGCTCAGTGCCGTCATCGAAACCCGTGATTAAGTCGGTAATTGCTGACCCGACTTCGGTGTTGAACGTCACTGAGGTTGTGAAGTGATTTGTCGGCGGGTGATCACGGTAAAAACTGTTGGCTCCGGTAAGAGTGTGTTCCCAGGCTTGTCGCCATGATTGCTGATTAGCCACGACACATTAGGTTAGTGGCGGGTGGGAGTCGGTGCCGCGGAGCGGGCGCGATTGGTGCGAGGCGGTCACCTGCCTCTACGCTCACCATGTGAACGAACTCGGCCCACCCCGACTGCGAATCGGCATTATTGGCGCCGGTCGGGCCGGGGCGGTGTTGGGGGCAGCGCTGCGCCGCGCGGGTCACCAAGTCCTCGCGGTATCGGCGGTCTCGGACTTATCGAGATTGCGCGCCGAGGCGCTGCTGCCGGGGGTGCCGATCACCGATGCGCCGGGGGCCACCAAGGATGTCGATCTGGTGCTCGTCGCGGTACCCGATGACATCTTGCCAAGTCTGGTTGCCGGCCTTGCCGAAACGGGCCATGTCCACCCGGGGCAGTTTTGGATACATCCCGCAGGCCGTTACGGCATTTCCGTACTAGCGCCGGTAACTCAACATGGTGCCGTGCCGATTGCCGTGCATCCGATCATGACTTTCACCGGCACCAGTGTTGATTTAGCACGATTAGCCGACTGCCCATTCGGGGTGAGTGCTCCGACAGCGATGCGCCCGATCGCCGAAGCCTTAGTAGTTGAAATGGGTGGTGACCCGGTCTGGGTCCCGGAGGAGTCTCGCGCCCTGTATCACGCGGCACTTGCGTATGGATCGAATTATCTGATCACTTTGGTGGCGCAATCTGTTGAACTGCTAAAAGTGGCTGGGATTGAAAATCCGCAGCAGCTGATCGCACCGCTACTTAGTGCCTCGCTGGATAATGCCTTGCGGCTAGGGGATCAGGCGTTAACCGGGCCGGTTGCTCGCGGTGATGCCGCATCTGTCGCCGCCCACCTCGAAGTAATTGCTCAGGTTTCTGAACAAAGCGCGGCTGGTTACCGGGCGCTGGGTCGACTGACGGCCGACCGAGCCGTGGGCGCCGGGCTGCTTAGCCCGCAGGCTGCCGAACCCTTGCTGGAAGTCCTGGGTGAGGTGCGGTGACTTATCTCGTGCATTTCCACCGGGAAATTCCCGCACTGTGCCGGGGCGAAATCGCGGTCGTCATGACAATGGGTGCATTGCATGAAGGCCACGCAGAGTTGATGCGTAGAGCACGCGAATGCGTAGGTGCCGATGGCACCGTCATCGTCACGGTATTCGTCAATCCGACGCAGTTCGGTGCGGGTGAGGATTTCGACAAGTATCCGCGCACCCTGGAGAGCGACTTGCAGGTTTGTCGAGTGAATGCTGCGGACATTGTGTATGCGCCGGATGCACTGGACGTCTACGGCACCGCGAATATGGCAGAACTACCCGAAAGGGAAATGGTTGATGCCGGTCCGATCGGACTCATTTTGGAAGGTGCTTCGCGGCCCGGCCATTTTCGCGGCATGTTGACCGTGGTGCGCAGACTGCAGCAGTTGACCGGCGCACATTTTGCGACATTTGGCGAGAAGGACTACCAGCAAATGGTTCTAGTCACCCAAATGTTTGCGGAGTACGAGGTTCCAGTGCGGGTGGTACCGGTGCTGACCGTGCGTGAACCCGATGGGTTGGCCTTGAGTAGCCGCAATCGTTACCTTTCGAAGACCGAGCGTGCCCAAGCCGCGTTGCTCCCGCGGGCGGTCACGGCGGCGGTTGCCAGTGCACAATATGGGCAGGCAGCGGCGCTCGCTGCTGGGTTGGAAGTTCTTTCTAGGGAGCCAGCGATAACGGTTGACTACTTCGCGGTGACCGCACCGGATCTGGGGCCGGCTCCGGCCCGTGGGCCCGGTCGGGTGGTGGTTGCGGTGCGGATTGGGGCTACCAGGTTGCTCGATAATGCGCCATGTGATCTGGGTGTGGCTAAATGAGCGGCCAGGAGGTGAGCAGCCCACGGCTCACCGCGCGGTTGCGCGCAGACCACCCCGGCTGGACCGCGCGCGCCGATGTTGTCGTCGTAGGTTCCGGAGTCGCAGGGCTTACCGCCGCACTGCATGCTCGGGCCGCGCGCAAGACGGTGCTACTTGTGACCAAGGCCCAAGTAACTGAAGGGTCGACGCGCTGGGCTCAAGGCGGTATTGCGGCAGCGATGGCCGAAGACGATTCGCCGCAGGAGCATCTGCAGGACACCTTGGTTGCCGGGGTGGGGTTGTGCAATGAGCAGGCGGTGCAAGTGCTTGTTACCCAAGGGCCGGAAGCGGTGCGCGAGTTGATCACTTTCGGTGCGCATTTTGATCTCGATGCCACCGGCCAGATTTCCCTAACCCGGGAAGGTGGGCACCTGCGTGATCGCATTGCCCACGCTGGTGGTGATGCCACCGGGGCTGAAGTCTCCCGCACCTTGGTCGCAGCGGTTGCCGCAGACCCGGGGATCGAAGTAGTCGAGAATGCACTTGTCTTGGATCTATTGCTTGATGAAGTAGGTGCTGCCCAAGGGGTTACCCTGCACGTAGTCGGCACCGGGCAACGCGGCGGGATTGGTGCCGCACTCGCCCCGAGCGTAGTTCTTGCTGCCGGTGGCTTCGGTCAAGTCTTCTTGCAGTCAACTAATCCGTATGTCGCAACCGGTGATGGTGTTGCGCTGGCACTTAGGGCTGGCGCAGATGTTGCTGATCTTGAATTCGTGCAGTTTCACCCGACGGTGCTGTGGCTTGGGCCACTTGCACAGGGGCAGCAGCCACTCGTCTCTGAAGCGGTTCGTGGGGAGGGCGCGGTGCTCCTTGACGGGAGCGGCACGCGTTTCATGCTTGATGAACACCCACTTGCTGACTTGGCTCCACGTGATGTCGTCGCGAAAGCGATCATGCGCCGGATGCGCGAAACCGGTGCCGCGCATGTTTGGCTTGATGGTCGTGCCCTGGGTGCCGATCTTTGGGTGCGGCGCTTTCCCACGATATTGGAGTCCTGTCGAACCCGAGGCATCGATCCGGTTACCGATCTCATCCCGGTGTCCCCGGCCCAGCACTTTGCCTCCGGGGGGGTGCTCACCGATCTTTGGGGCCGCACCTCGATCCCTGGCCTATTTGCCTGCGGTGAAGTTGCCTGCACCGGGGTGCACGGTGCCAACAGGTTGGCATCAAACTCGCTACTCGAAGGTTTGGTCTTCGCCAATCGCATTGGCGAGGTGCTAGCGGAGGAGCACCCGATCGTGCGCGAGCCGGTGCAGACGCCCGCGACGAAGGAACTGCTGCCAAATAGCGTGCGTCGAGATATTCAACGCACGATGGATCAACATGCCGGTGTCCTACGCAGCCGCGCCTCCCTTGAGCGGGCGACCAAGGAGCTCATGGCACTCGGGACCGAGACTGGTGCCAAGCCATGCACCGAAGACTGGGAGACCACGAATATTCATGCGTTAGCCAGCGTGTTAGTGCACCATGCGTTGCTACGTGAGGAAACTCGCGGCTCGCATTGGCGCGAGGATTTTCCCGACCGCGATGATCAAGGTTGGCGCATGCGGTTAGTTTCAAGGCTAGGTGAGCAGGGGCAACTGGAGACTCGGCGAATAGGTGTTGATGCGAACTCCGGTAGCGACCATGATTGAGTCGACACTCGCTGCACTAGTTGCCGCCGGTCTTGACCCGGTTGCGGTTGACCGGCTAGTTGAAACAGCACTTGCTGAGGATCTGGCCGGCGGCGAAGACGTAACAACGGTGGCCACCGTGCCGGTTGACCAACGCGCGACCCTTGACCTTGTGGCTCGGCAGGGGGGTGTGGCCGCGGGTATCCCGGTTGCCGTTGCGGTATTCGAATACGTCAACCCGACCCTTCAAGTCCAAGCCATGGTGAGCGACGGGGACCGAGTTGAACCGGGATCCGTGCTCATTTCAATTACCGGCCCGACCCACGATCTTCTGCGGGCTGAAAGGCCGGCACTTAATCTCCTTGGCCACCTTGGCGGCATCGCTACCTTGACCGCTGCGTGGGTCACGGCGATTGCCGGCACCGGGGCGGCTGTTCGCGATACCCGCAAGACCACTCCAGGTATGCGGGCGCTGGAGAAATATGCGGTGCGGTGCGGTGGCGGACAAAATCACCGCATGTCACTTTCAGACGCAGCATTGGTCAAGGACAACCACGTGCTTGCCGCCGGCGGTGTCGCGCAAGCATTCGCGGCGGTCCGGGCGAGGTATCCGAAGCTACCGGTTGAAGTGGAAGTTGACTCACTTCAGCAACTTGATGAAGTACTGGTGGCAGGCGCCGATCTCGTACTTCTTGATAACTTTGACGTCGAGCAATTACGTATTGCGGTCCAACGAACCCGCGGTCGCGCGAAGCTTGAGGCCTCGGGTGGGCTGAGCCTGGATGTGGCTGCCGCGGTGGCTGAAACCGGGGTGGACTACCTTGCGGTTGGTGCATTGACGCACTCGGCACCGGTATTGGATATCGGTGCGGACTTAAGGCAGGAGATTTAAGTGCTGCTAGCCATTGACGTTGGTAATACCAACACGGTGCTGGGATTGTTCGATGGTGAGCACCTGACCGCCTCTTGGCGGATCAAGACCGATGGCCTTACCACCGCTGACGAACTAGTGCTTACCTACCGAGGCCTGCTAGCAGGTCAGGCGAATGTCACCGGCATTGCGCTGTGCAGCACGGTACCCGCGGTTTTAAGTGAGATGCGCTTGATGCTCGACCGCTATTACGGTGGAATCCCCACCATCATCATCGAGCCCGGTGTCAAGACCGGAGTGCCGATCTTGACCGACAATCCAAAAGAGGTTGGCGCCGACCGCATCGTCAATACCCTTGCCGCGCACCATCTTTTTGGCGGTCCATGCATTGTTGTTGATTTCGGCACATCGACGAACCTCGATGTGGTGTCTGCGAAAGGTGAGTTCTTGGGCGGGGCGTTGGCGCCCGGCATTGAGATTTCCCTTGACGCGCTCGCTCAGCGTGCGGCGCAATTACGCAAGGTTGAGTTGGTGACTCCGCGGTCGCCAATAGGGAAGAACACCGTAGAGGCGCTTCAGTCGGGTGCACTTTACGGGTTCGCGGGTCAAGTTGATGGCTTGGTCGATCGAATCCGTGAGGAATTGGACACGCTGACCGCGGTCGTGGCAACCGGTGGGTTGGCGCCGATCGTGGTTCCGGAGTCGCGCACCATCACCAATCATGAGCCGGACCTAACTTTGATCGGCCTGCGGTTGGTATTCGAGAAGAATCAGTAGCCAGGAGACCAGGGGTGCCTTAGCTCGTCCGGGAAATACATGAGGCCATCCCCACCTTTTGGCTTACCGCACCAGATCGGGTGTGCGCTGGCTGGTATTTTGCCGCTCAACATCGCATGATCTTGGCATGACAAAACGCGAGGGTTGGATCACCGGAATCGTTATTGCCGCCGTACTAATTGCTGCGGCCGGGGTGTGGGCGGTGGCTAGACCTGCATCGGATTCAACCGCGAGTGCGTCATGGCTCTTCGCGCAGGGCGCCGAGGGCGGATCCCTAAGCGCGAATTCAGATGGCAGTTACACCCTCGCGTTGACCGGCGTTGACAGTCACACGCTGGCATTTACCGACCGTCCGGCACGAGCGGCCAAGGTAGTGAGCACCTCTAGTGTCATCAACTCCTGGAGCACTCTCTTCGCCGGGGATGCGCCAAATGCGGTGCTGGTGGAATTGAATCCGACCGGGGCGGAAGACTCGGTTGTCTTGACCCTCGGTATCCCGAAGATGACCGGCAATGTCGTGACCTATCCAGCCGTCATCTTGGCGGACGAAGAGATTTCGCAAACCCTCGAAGGGGCCATCGGGGCGCAGCGATCGGCGGGCCCCCTCCAGCTCGGACGGGCTTCGCTTTTTATCGACGGCGCTAATTCGTTGCCAACCGATGAGTGGCCGTCGGGAGTGCTGGTTGCTCCCTATGTTGATGCCGGTGGCTGGCCGGTTCCTGATTTCGTTGGCATGGGAAGTGCGACCGGCCTGAAGAACTTCTCTGCCGGGTTCATCACTCAATCGGCTCCATGCGTGCCGCAGTGGGGTGGTGCGAACCAGCCGGTCACCGGCGGCAGCGTCGCTGCCGCGATTGCGAGTTTCCAAAAGGTCGGCGGCCGGGTAATCCCATCTATTGGTGGCCAATCAGCACCCGAAGGCGGCCCTGATGATCTAAGTGCCAACTGTCCTGATGTGGTCAAGTTGCAGGCGGCCTTCGAGCAGATCGTCAGTGGACTCGATCTTGATCGCCTCGACTTCGATATTGAGGCGGCCGGTGGCATTGTCTATAACCAGGCCAATTCCCAACGGCGAGCGGCGGCGGTCGCCGGGCTCCAGGTCGCACATCCTGACCTGCAGATCAGCTTGACACTTGGCACCTTGCCGAACGGTTTACCCGGCCCCGCGGTCAGTGTCGTAAATGATTTCATCGCTGCCGGAGTCAAGAACCTAAGCCTAAATGCCATGGCGATGTGGTTCGGAACCGCTCAGCCTGACATGGGGGCAACCGTGTTTGCATCCATGCAAGCGATGCAGGCCCAGTTCCCCAACCTTCCGGTCGGGGTTACCCCAGCACTTGGTGCTCAGGGCTCAGGTGAGGATTTCACGACCGCCAACGCCTGTGCCCTGGGTGCGTCCATCGCCAAAGCCGGCAATGTGAGCAGTCTGGGCTGGTGGAAGGTGGGCCCGCAGGCACCGGACGCCGATCCTGGCTATCTATTCGTCAGCAGTTTCCAAGCGGGGCTAAGCGGTAGCCCGTGCCCGACCAGCCCGCCGACACCGCCGGGGCCACCGGCGCCGCCGGCCGGCACCGTCGGGGTAAATATCGCCCGCAGTGCGGGTACCACCACCATCAGCGTCAATGGCTCGAGTGTGCCGTACCCGATGACCGTAGTCCTATCGCCGTGGAACAGTTCCGTGACTTGGGTAGGCCAAGATGCAGGTTGTGCGCAACCGGGCTGCCTCGTAGTTGCCAACGGTAAGTTGACGCTGACCACCAGCGACGCCGCTGTGGCTTTCGGCGAGAGTGGAAGTTCAACTCCGACGACTTGCACCTACACCCGCAGTGATGGCACGACTGCACCATGCTCGGTCGGTTCAGTGACCGGAAGTGAGCCGCAGTCACCGGCCGCGGTGCCGACCGATTCACCGTCAGCGGTGCCGACCGATTCACCGTCAGCGGTGCCGACCGATTCACCGTCAGCGGTGCCGACCGATTCACCGTCAGCGGTGCCATCAAAATCGGTACCGGTATTAGTGCCGACCACTCCCGAACCGTCATTGAGCTTAAGTTGAGTGCTTGCGGTTAGTTCGGTAATACCAGCTTGGTAACTACCGCCAGGCCGTGCACCAGCCCCCAGGTGCGCGGAATTATCAGGGTGCGTAGGCCGAGTTCCACACCGCCGGTGTCATCGCGCCCACTATCTCCGACCATCAACGTCTCGTCGGGGTCGCAATCAATTGCAGCAAGGGCCGCGGTGAAGATGCGTGGGTCGGGCTTGACGCAGCCGACTTCGTAGGACAGCACCACGGCGTCAACCAATGGGGTGATGCCCTCGCGATCAAGAACCTCTCGGATCGGCACACCAGCGTTGGACAGCAAGCAGATTTTGATACCTGCGGCCTGCAAAGCCTGCAATGTCGGTACCGTGTCGTCATAGGCCTGCCATATATCAAGCATGACCGCATAGAGCGAGTTGGCTAGGCCTTCATCGACATTAGGCCCGGCCTTTAGCAGTTCGTGGAAGATGCGTTCATGATCGGCGAATGAAAGATCGCGCAAACTTTGAGGGTCGCTGATTCGGGCACCCTCCCAGATCCGGTCAAGGAAGTCGACCAACTGCGATGCTTGCGCTGCGGCCAAGTTCGTAGGCGCGCGGACCAACGCGGCGTCTAGCCAGTCCGGTGCGCTGCCTTGGTCGACCAAGGTCGAGTGAATATCGAAGATCACCGCGCGGATCGGCGAATGGGTGACCGGCGTCATGGTTGAAGCCTAGAGGGGCAGGACCAAGGTCCCCGGAAGTCAGGGCTTTTGTGGGTTCGGTGCGGTAGGCACTGCACACCAGAATGCGAATATGGCAAATCGCCGGTTAATCAAAGGCACCGCTACCCGCGGTGCTGCATCTGAGGAGTTCCCATGCGTCGACGTAGTTTAGATCGGATACTTTCGGTCACCGGATTAGTGCTTGCAATAGTGCTGGCCGTAGGTGGCTTACTGTTGATGTGGGGCGGCAACTTCGCACATTCAACTGTTACCAATGAACTCACTGCTCAAAATATTGCGTTCTCTGCTGATCCGGCCAACTTGCCACCCGAGCTGGCACAGTACGCCGGACTCGCCGTCACCGACGGACCAGGAGCTCAGGCGTACTCTGACTTAATCGCTGTGCATGTGGCCGGGGTCGCAGATGGCAAGACCTACTCTCAGGTCAGTGAGGAGTGGATCGCCGGTGGTCGTACCGACGAGGCACTTGCCGGGCAACGACTAACCCTGTTCATGGGTGAAACCTTGCGCGGGATGCTGCTTAACGCCTACGCATTTTGGACGATAGGAACCGTCGCACTGGTTGCGGCTTGGGCAATGCTCGGCCTGGCCGCGGTGATGTTCATCTTGACCATCATGGGCTTCGCTCACCTGCGCAAGACATCGGAGGCCGATGCGGTATTCGTGCCTGCCGCCTAGGGGCTAAGCACGGGCCATGCGCATTACTAAAGCGCCGAGCCGACAGCCGGATGCTGTTGGCTCGGCGCTTTGCCTTCTTGGCCGACCGGCCCGATAGCCTTGGGCCCTATGACCACGGAATCAGCTGATCAAGACCACGCCCCAGAGGTCGATCTGCCTGAACAAATGCGGATTAGGCGTGCTAAGCGCGATCGGCTGGCCGGCGCGGGGCTGGAAGCGTATCCGGTGCAGGTGCCGATCACGACCACTATTTCAGCAGTCCGAACCTCGTACCCGGATCTGCCAATTGATCATCAAACCGGTGCGTTGGTGGGTATCGCAGGCCGGGTCATCTTCCAGCGCAATACCGGAAAACTGTGCTTTGCGACGCTGAGAGCAGGAGATGGTGCCGAAATTCAAGCAATGGTCGCACTCGCTGGGGTCGGCGAAGACGCGCTAGAACTCTGGAAAGATTTAGTTGACATCGGCGACCATGTCTACATCCATGGTGAGGTAATTACCTCCAAGCGTGGTGAGCTATCGGTTCTGGCAGACACTTGGCTGATGGCGGCTAAGGCTCTTCGTCCGTTACCGGTAGCACATAAGCCGCTAAACGAAGAGTCTCGAGTGCGGCAGCGCTACGTCGATCTAATCGTGCGCCCGCAAGCCCGTGAGATTGCCCGGACCCGGGTGACCACCGTTGCGTCCATCCGCAAGTCACTAGATGCCCGCGGTTACCTGGAGATTGAAACCCCAATGTTGCAGACCATGCATGGTGGCGCGACTGCAAGACCCTTTGTCACAATTTCAAATGCATTTGACTTGCAATTGTTCTTACGCATCGCACCGGAGTTGTTTCTAAAGCGCGCGGTAGTCGGCGGACTGGAGCGGGTCTATGAGATCAACCGGAACTTTCGCAATGAAGGGGCAGACTCAACGCATTCACCTGAGTTCGCGATGCTTGAATTCTATGAAGCCTACGCCGACTACCGGGTGATGGCGACTATCACGCGAGAACTCATTCAAGCAGCCGCTCGGGCGGTGTTCGACAGCGAGCAGATAACCCATCCGGATGGATCTGTTCATGATCTTTCCGGGGTGTGGCCGGAAATCTCCTTGTATGAGTCGGTTTCTAACGCTCTGGGTTTTGAGGTAACGCCCATGACACCACATGACAAATTGCGCAGTCTTTGCGATTCAGCTGGCATCCAGGTTGCACCGACCGCGGTATCCGGAAAACTCGTAGAAGAGCTCTTTGAGCACTACGTCACCCAGAGTTTTGGTGGCCGCCCCACCTTCGTGATGGACTTCCCGGTTGACACCTCGCCCTTGGTGCGCGATCACCGCACCGATGTCGGCAAGGTGGAGAAGTGGGATCTCTACATCAACGGCTACGAACAGGCCACCGGATACTCAGAACTCGTTGACCCGGTAGTCCAACGCCAGCGGCTCACCGAGCAGGCGGCCCTTGGCGCCCGCGGTGATGCTGAGGCCATGCCACTTGACGAGGATTTCCTGCGGGCCCTGGAACATGGGATGCCCCCAACCGGTGGTGTGGGGCTGGGTATCGACCGCTTGCTAATGACATTAACCGGCCTAGGTATTCGCGAGACCATTTTGTTCCCGCTTGTGAAGCCGGAAAGGTGAAGGGTTAGCGTGCAGATCCGCCCCGCTAAGACTGGTGATGTTAGGGCCATCCGTGCAATGGTGGACTCTTATGCCCCCAATGGCCGGCTGCTCTCCAAGGCGACGGTCACGTTGTATGAAGATGTACAAGAGTTCCTGGTCGCCGTCCAAGGTGATGAGGTAGTTGGCTGCGGCGCCTTACACGTAATGTGGGAAGACCTCGCCGAGGTTCGCACCCTTGCGGTGCATCCGGACTTTCGCCGCAGCGGTGTCGGCTCAAAGATCTTGGCCGCGCAAATAGAGCGGGCCCGGAGCCTTGGTATCAAAAGGGTTTTTTGCCTGACTTTCGAGACCGAATTCTTCGGCCGTCATGGTTTCCGCGAGATCGAAGGTGCGCCGGTTGAGCACGCGGTCTTCGAGCAACTGCTGCAGTCTTATGACGAGGGCGTGGCTGAGTTTCTCGACCTAGAGCGGGTAAAGCCCAATACCCTAGGCAACCAACGGATGCTCCTCATCTTGTGAAGGTAATCTGGATCTCCGCCTTCGCCTTGGGGCTGGTTCTTATCGGCGCGGGCACAGCGCGGGCCACCGATCAGCCATTGGCTGGCAGGATCATTGTTCTTGATCCCGGTCACCAATTGGGTAACAGCAATCCAAAATTCGCGAAGCAATTGGCGCAGACCAAATTCAACGGAGCCATCGTGAAGTCCTGCAATACGAGCGGGACTGCGACGAACGCAGGATTCCCGGAGTCAACACTTAATTGGCGGATTGCAAAGAATCTTCGCCGAATGCTGCAGGCCCAGGGCGCCACCGTTGTCCTCACTCGTGACGCCAATTCACGTGAGCAATGGGGGCCGTGCGTTTGGGATCGCGCCGGTATCGCCAATGCGGCAAGGGCCGATGCCATGATCAGCATCCACGCCGATGGCGGTCCGGCGGGCGGTCGTGGGTTTTATGTGATTCAGGCGGCGAAAATCAAGGGCTGGACCGATGATGTGGTCGCGGCGGACCGAAGGCTCACCGCAGACATGATCGCTGGAATGTCGGCCGCCGGCGCCCCGCCCTCGACATATATTTCTGGGCAGCGTTGGATAAGCCGAGAGCAGTCGACACTGAACTTCAGTGACGTGCCAACGGTAATTGTCGAAGTCGGAAACATGCGTAATAAATTGGACGCGGCTTTGATGTCAACGCCCGCAGGGCAGCGCGACTACGCACGTTGGCTGCTTGCCGGGATAGATAGGTTCTTCGAGTGATCGACCGTCCGATGGAACCGGTATCAGGCCGAGATATTGAGCTAATCGAGGTGCAATTAGGTCGAATGCCACGCGGTGGGATGCAGGTGGCGCATCGTTGCCCGTGCGGAGCACCTGATGTCGTTCGAACCACGCCGCGCCTTGACGACGGCACCCCATTTCCGACTCTTTACTACGCCACCTGCCCGCGGCTAGCCGGTGCCATCGGCACCCTGGAAGCGAGTGGCTTGATGCGTGAGATGGAGCAGCGCCTGACCGATGATGTCGAGTTAGCCGCCGGGTACTCGACCGCGCATGAGCAGTATCTAGCCGATCGCACGGCAATCGCTGAGGTGGCTGAGTTGGCCGGCATCAGTGCGGGCGGGATGCCAAGTCGGGTTAAGTGCCTACATGTGCTCGCGGCGCACGCACTGGCAGTCGGGCCGGGGGTTAACCCACTCGGCGATGAGGTACTGGCGGCGTTGACGCCTTGGTGGTCGCAGGATTCGTGCGGTGAACGAGTATGACATTCGCGGCCATTGATTGCGGAACAAATTCAATTCGGTTGCTGATAGCCGATGTTGATGATGCTGGGGTATTGCATGAGCAAAAGCGAGTAATGCAGATAGTCCGGTTGGGTGAAGGTGTTGATCGGACCGGTGAGTTTTCGGTTGCGGCCCTTGAGCGCACGTTCGCCGCCTGTGATGAATACGCGGCACTCATTGCTAAATCAAGTATTGAACGGGTTCGATTTGTTGCTACTTCGGCCACTCGCGATGCGCGAAACCGCCAGGAGTTCGTCAATGGGGTTCGGGCCCGCTTAGGGGTCGAGCCGGACGTGATCAGCGGCGATGAAGAAGCAGCGCTGTCATTTTCCGGGGCAGTTCGGGGGTTACCGGCCGGTTTAGTCCAGTCGCCGGCACTCGTCATCGATATCGGCGGCGGTTCTACGGAATTCGTCTTAGGCGGTGCAAGTCCGACACACAGCATCAGCGTCGACATCGGTTGTGTCCGATTTGCCGAGCGCCACCTAAACGGCGACCCAGCCACTCCCGAGCAGATCGCGGCGGTTGAAGTAGATCTGGCTAAGGCACTTGACCTAGTGCGGGCAGCGGTGCCGATTGAGCGGGCCGCGAGTGTTGTGGGGTTGGCGGGTTCGGTAACCACCGTGGCCGCCATGGCCTTTGATCTACGTGAGTATGACCCGGTTCTATTGCATGGATCGCTGATCACCACCGAGCAGATTGAGGACGTAACCGCACGATTACTAGTTATGACAAAAGCTGAGCGCTCAGCTTTGCCATTTATGCACCCGGGCCGGGTCGATGTCATCGGTGCCGGAGCCATGGTGCTGCGGGCTATCGCGCGGGCAACCGGTACTTCGGTGGTGGTTGTATCCGAAACAGATATCTTGGATGGCATCGTTTACACGTTGGCATTGCAGGGGGGCTCATGACGATCACGATTCGCGATGTAGCTGAGGCTGCCGGGGTGTCAACCGCCACGGTGTCCCGAGCCCTTCGCGGGCTCCCGAATGTTGATGCCGACACCCGGGCGAGGGTCAAGCAGGTGGCGTTGTCAATGGACTATGTCATCTCACCAAGTGCCTCGAGATTGGCAAGTGGTCGCACCGGGAGTATCGGGGTCGTCACCCCACAGGTGGCAGGTTGGTATTTCTCCACCGTGCTTTCGGGTATTGAAGGCGCATTGCAGCAAGGTGACATGGACTTACTGCTGATGAGTGTTGGCGACGAGGCCAGCAGCGCACCGCGGGAGCCGGTGGCCCCACGCCTGAATCGCCGGGTTGACGGAGTTATCACAATCGCCCTGGTGCCTGAAGATGTGCAACTCCAAAGTGTGCTCAGCCTTGGGTTGCCGACCAGCTTGATCGGGGTTTCGATTGCTGGCGTCGCAGGGGTGCATATTGATGACGTGGCTGCAGCACGCACAGCAACCCAGCACCTCATTAATTTGGGGCATCGGCGAATTGCTGTTATTACCGGCGCACCGCCCGGAACGCTTTACACGGCGCCGCACGCGCGATATCACGGTTTTATCGAAGCAATGGGGCAAGCCGGCCTTGCCGTGGACCCAACACTTCAAGCGCGTGGCTACTTCACAATTGCTGGTGGTGAACGGGCGATGGCTGAACTTCTAACCCAGTCCGACCCGCCGACGGCGGTGTTTGCGATGTCGGACGAAATGGCATTTGGTGCCATGCGCGCACTTCGCAGCCACGGTTTGCAGCCAGGACGTGAGATATCAATCGCCGGGATCGATGGCCACGACATGGCCGAGTTGCTCGACCTGACCACTGTTGCGCAGCCGGTAAGGGATCTTGGACGTATCGCTGCGGAGTCACTGCTGGACCAACTCCGAAGTGGCGATCGGTCAGTGCTGCCTTCGGTGCAGGTGCCGACCGAGATCATTCTGCGCGGTTCTACGGCGCCGCCGGCCCATTGATCGGGCCCATGTGCGGGTCAGCCCGGCATGGGTGCACCTGATGGGCAACAATGCAGCATGCGAAATGTCGAGGTTGAAATCCGCGGTGAGCAAGTAGGCGGTGTCATCGCTTTCCCAGAGCCAAATGCCGGCCCAGATTCAGGTACCGGCCCAGGTGTCATCGTGATCCAGGAGTGGTGGGGGTTGGTTCCACACATCCAAGGAGTTGTCAGCCGGCTGGCCGCTGCCGGTTTCGTGGCACTTGCGTTAGACCACTACCGCGGGGTCGAAACCACCGAGCCGGACGAAGCCCAGAAATTAATGATGGGTTTGCAGGTGTCTGCCGCGGCAGCGGACCTGGCGGGGGCGGCGGCCTATCTGGTGGACCGGCCAGAGGTAACGACCAGCAAGATCGCGGTCATGGGCTTTTGCATGGGCGGTGGGTTAGCCCTCCTAGCACCTACGGTAAGTGCGCAGATCGCCTGCGCTGCGGCCTTTTATCCGGCAATGCCCTGGCCCGACTTTGCGCCGGATTGGGCGAACTACGCCGGCAAGGCCGCCATGATTCACAAAGCGCAATCCGATGAGGGTTGGGCAGCTCCGAAGATCGCTGAATACGCCGCTGAGATCACCGGCCACGGTGGCCGGGTAGCGGTTTTCGACTACCCGGGCTCCGAGCATGCCTTTTTCAATGACGACCGCCCCGAGGTCTACTCGCCAAGCTACGCGGGTGCCGCCTGGGAGCGCAGTACTGCCTTCTTTAGAGCCGAATGCACCCCTTAGGAACCAAGCCGGCGCACCGCAGGTTCTAAGGTGGTGCCGCAGCAGGTCAAGGCACGGCCCTCGTAGTCCAACTGGCAGAGACACCCGGCTTAAACCCGGCACAGTATGGGTTCAAATCCCATCGAGGGCACCAATGGTTTGCGAATTGCGAACCTTGAGTTATCTTATAGGCATGGATTCAAATAACCCGGTTTTATCAAAGTACTCCAAGCCCGCCGACAAGGGGGGCTACACCTTTACGGCCGACCCGGCCCCTGGCGCGCAGTACGCAACTGGCGCCGTTGGTGCGGTAGGCGCCGTGGTGCCACCGATCGACACCAATGAGCAGTTCGCCAACCTGACCGCGGCTTCGGGCCTGCGCCTGACCATCACAGATGTGATCATGAAGACCCTGCTGGTGTTCGCGGTGGTCGTGGTGTTCGCGGTGGTCGGCTGGAATCTGACCTACGCCTTCCCGATAATTATGCTGCCGGCGCTCATCATCGCCACCATTTTGGGCTTCGTGATTGCTTTCCGGCAGAAAGTCTCACCAGCACTTGTCTTGGTCTTCTCGGTTTTTGAAGGCTTGATGCTCGGTGCTATCAGCAATTGGTATAACCAATTTGCCGAATCTTCCAACTACCAGGGCATCGTGGTGCAGGCGGTCCTTGCGACGATGACAACCTTCGGGGTGATGCTCGTCCTGTACTTGACCGGTGTCATTAAGGTCAACAAGAAGTTCGTGAGTGTTCTCATCGCGGCCGCGGTCACCTACATGGTGATCGGGTTGGCCTCCTTCGTCGCTGCACTATTTGGTGTCGGTGGGGGCTGGGGCTTCTACGGTATCGACGGCATCGGGTTGATCATCTGTGTTGCCGGTGTGCTCATCGCTGCGTTCTTCTTGATGCTCGACTTTGAAGCCATCAAGCAGGGGATCGAGGGTGGGGCACCGGAGCGCGAGTCTTGGCGCATGGCATTTGGCCTGCTCGTCACCTTGGTCTGGATCTACCTTGAGTTCTTGCGCCTCATTGCAATCTTTTCGCGCAACTAATCCGGGCTCCCGATCTAGTACGGTGTTGGTGCTGGGGTCGGAACGGCCCAGTTAGCAGTTGGGTGTTGTTAGATGGGCGCAACGGGGGAGTTATTCCTCAGCACCTTCATCATCGGCTTGGTAGTTGCCGCACCGGTCGGTGCGATGGCGATCCTATGCATTCAACGGGTGCTAGCTCATGGGCTGCGGGCTGGGGTAGCTACCGGCGCTGGAATTGCAACGGCGGACGCCCTCTTTGCTGCCGTTGCCGCGTTCGGGGTTACCGCTGTTGCCGACTGGTTAGTCACCTTTCAAGCTGGGTTCCGCATCATTGGTGGTACCGCGCTCATTTGGTTCGGCTTGCGCGCGATGCGGACGAAACCAAGTACTAGTGACACCATTGAAGTTGACACCGCCAGGCTAGCCAAGCAATACAGCACGGCGGTGGGTCTGACACTCACAAACCCAATGACGATCATGGCTTTCGCTGCTGTCTTTGCGAGTGCGGGTTTGGCTACGCAGGCAAGTGTTGCGGGTGCGGTGGTAGTCACCCTTGGTGTTGCCACGGGATCACTTATTTGGTGGCTGGCACTCTCGACGGGGGTATGGACCCTTCGTCATATGGTCAGTGACAAGGCGGTGATCATCGTCAATCGAGTCTCAGGTGGAGTACTTGCCGCCTTGGGGGTGGTGGCGATAGTCGCTGGCGTGCGGGCCTTCGGTTAATTCAGGGCGCACCTTGTCGTCAAGGAAGGTTGCCGTCAAGGAAGGTTGCCGTCATGGCAGGGCTAGACGCAATTCGCGAAGCAGGGCGCTGCCCGCGCGGCAGGGCTGGCCAGAGTCCAGCAGCTCCTTGCCAAGGACCGCGCACTGCGATCCAAGGGCCCGATCGGCGATAACCGGAACCGGTGTGAGTTGCCCCGCCATCCTTGCGAGCTCGTCGAGCACCGGGCGCGTCAAGATTGCGGCACTAGGCAATTTGGTCATCGGCATGGTGCGAAGTCGGTCAACTACTCGATCCAATTCGGTTGCGAAAGCCTCAACATCTGGATCCATCACGGGCGAGCGCCGCGTCTAGTCAAAAATGTGCGGATGCGTTCACGGGCCTTATTGCGGATCTCGGGCCCATGGGTAAAGGCCGCGATCTCGAAGTCAAGATCACCTAAGAGTGCGGCGGTCGATTTACTCTGCTCGTATGAGGTGCAAAAGGCGGAAAGCGCCCAAGTCATGCGCGAGCCGATATTGAAGATCGAGTCACCGGTAATGAGCACGCCCGTAGATTCGTGGAGGAGTGAGATATGCCCTGGCGTGTGGCCGGGGGTATGGATGACCCGCAGGCCGCCGGCGACATCAATCATCTGGCCATCGGTGAGAACTTCAGCCACCGCAAAATGCGCATAGTGCCGATCTGGCAGCCGAGCGAAGATGCGCCCTGAGGTTGTTGATCGATCTCGAGGTGGCAGGGCGCCGGCCCGCACAAATGCGGCGTCCGCTTCGTGTATTGCAGCGCCGTTGATACCGGCGGCGGTGATCATTTCGGCCGCCCCGCCGAGGTGATCATCATGGGCGTGGGTGAGCACGATGCGCCCGACATCATGGGGGTGCTTGCCGATTTTCGCAAGGCCGCGAACTATCGCACTTGGAGCCTTTTTGAGCCCGCAATCGACGAGGGTTATCGAGCCATCTGGCTCGGCAAACACGAAACTATTGATGAAATTGCCCAGGGTGCCAATTCGATAGACGCCGGGAGCCAAGGCGACAATGGGGTCGGACACGGCACAAGTTTATGACCTTCTAGGGTCTAGTCATGGATTACGCGGAGTCGGTAGTAGACCTCATTGGAAACACGCCGCTGGTGCGGCTGCGCTCGGTTACCGGCGGGGTGCCGGAGGGTGTTCTGGTACTCGCCAAGGTCGAGTACTTGAATCCCGGTGGTTCGGTCAAGGATCGCATTGCGGTGCGCATGATCGATGCGGCTGAACGCGATGGCACCTTGCAACCTGGGGGCGTAATTGTCGAACCGACGAGCGGCAACACTGGGGTGGGCCTAGCCATCGTCGCCCAGCAGCGCGGCTACACCTGTATTTTCGTCTGCCCAGACAAAGTCAGCGAAGATAAGCGCAATGTGCTGAAGGCCTACGGTGCCGAAGTTGTGGTCTGCCCTACAGCGGTTGACCCTGACGACCCTCGCTCCTACTACTCGGTTAGCGATCGACTTGCCCGCGAAGTGCCCGGCGCCTGGAAGCCAGATCAATACTCAAACGCCAATAACCCGCTCTCACATTTTGAGACAACCGGCCCTGAACTTTGGGCGCAGACCGAAGGGCGCATCACGCACTTCATCGCCGGGGTTGGCACCGGTGGCACTATCTCGGGCACCGGCAACTATTTGAAGCAGGCAAGTGGTGGCGCCGTGCGCGTGATCGGCGCTGACCCAGTCGGGTCGGTCTACTCAGGTGGTACCGGCCGGCCATACCTAGTTGAAGGTGTCGGCGAGGACTTCTGGCCGACCGCATATGACCCGAATGTCTGCGACGAGATCATCGCGGTTTCGGATAAGGACTCCTTCGAGATGACGCGCCGAATGGCGCGCGAGGAAGGCTTGCTGGTTGGTGGTTCCTGCGGCATGGCGGTGGTTGCTGCCCTGGATGTAGCGAAGAGGGCGAATCCCGGCGACGTTGTTGTCGTGTTGCTACCCGACAGTGGGCGCGGTTATTTGTCCAAGGTATTCAATGATGACTGGATGAGCGCTTACGGCTTCCTGCAGGCCGATACCGACCGGACAGTTGGTGATGTGTTGCTCGGCAAATCCGGGGCGCTACCCCCGTTCGTGCACACCCATCCCACCGAGACTGTGCGCGACGCAATTGACATTTTGCGCGAGTTCGGCGTCTCGCAGATGCCCGTTGTGCGCGCTGAGCCACCCGTCATGACGGCCGAAGTAGTCGGAGCAGTTGTTGAACGCGACCTACTCGATTCATTGTTTAGCGGCAAGGCTCAACTTGCTGATCCGGTGGCAATGCACATGTCGGCGGCGCTCCCGATGATCGGGGCGGGCGAGGCGATCCAGGTGGCGGTCCAGGCCCTTGAGGCGGCGGATGCGGCGGTTGTGGTCGACGATGGCAAGCCCACGGGTGTGATTACTCGTCAGGATGTCTTGGCCTACCTAGCCAAGTAATTGAGGCTTGGGCTCCACCCGGAACACAAATGTCACGGCGGCGGGTGACAGCAGGTACGGACCTATCACCGCACGAACCTTGCCGCCTGACGCCGCGAACCCGTGCCAGCCGCCGCGAACGATCAACCGCAGGGGCTTCAACCTGCTCGAACCGTCACCGCAGGGGCTTCAACCTGCTCGAACCGTCACTTTGAGGCCAATATTTGACGGTTTCAGCAGGTCAAAGGATCGGGCACGTGATGCGTCACCATGCAACGGCACCTACAACGCGACCGACTCCACGGATTTTATCCGAGCTAACTAATTGCCGGCAGGGCTAAACCCGTGTTGGCGTGGCAGCGGTACCCGTTCGGAACCTTATACAGGTACTGCTGGTGGTAGTCCTCCGCCAAGAAATAGATCTGCTCTGAAGCGGGGCCAATTTGCGTTGTTATCGCCGGGTACCCGCGATCTGAAATTACTTTGGCGTACGCGTCACGGGTGCGCTCGATTAAGTCGCGCTGCTCGTCATTCGTATAGAAAATAGCGCTGCGGTACTGCGTACCAACGTCATTGCCTTGCTGGTAGCCCTGCGTGGGGTCGTGGTTCTCCCAGAAAACTTTCAGGAGCTCGTAGGTGCTCAACACGGCTGGGTCATAGGTGACCGAGATGGCCTCGGTGTGACCGGTGCGCCCGGTGCAGACTTCTTCATAAGTCGGGTTAGGTGAGATGCCACCCAGATATCCAGCGCTGGTGGATAGCACCCCGGGAAGGCGCCAATAGATTTCTTCGGCCCCCCAAAAGCAGCCCATAGCCAAGTAGATGCGCTCGGTACCTGCGGCCCATGGGCCAGTGAGTGAAGTCCCGAGAACCGCATGGGTATCGGTAACGGTGAATACGGGTTCACGGTGGCCGGGTAGTGCATCTGCTGGGTCGACCATTTGGGACTTACTGGATCCAAAAATACTCATACGCGTAGGGTACGAGGTATGAGCAATATGGGCGCGGGCAATGTCGCTTCTGGCGGATTTGAGACTAGGGCGATCCACGCGGGGCAGGAGCCTGACGCCCTAACCGGAGCAGTGGTCACCCCGATTTATCAGGTGTCTACCTACGCTCAAGACGGGGTGGGTGGCTTACGTGGCGGATACGAGTATTCGCGCAGCGGTAATCCAACGCGAACTGCACTTGAGGAGTGTCTGGCCGCCTTGGAGGCACCGGGGATCGAAAGTGCTCGGGGTTTGGCATTTGCATCCGGCCTGGCCGCCGAAGACACCATAATTCGCACGCTGGCTCGTCCCGGTAGCCATGCTGTTATCCCTGACGACGCGTACGGCGGCACGTACCGGCTCTTTGCTCGGGTGGCCGGCCCGTGGGGGGTTGAGCACACGCCGGCTTCCGTAACTGATCCAGCAGCGCTCGCTGCCGCGATCATCCCTGGCAAGACGGTTCTCGTGTGGGTCGAAACTCCGACAAACCCACTACTTAATGTGGCGGACATCGAGGCCTTGGCGAACGTCACGCATGATGCCGGCGCATTGCTCGTGGTCGATAACACTTTTGCGTCACCGTATCTGCAACAGCCGCTACTTCTCGGTGCCGACATCGTGGTGCATAGCACCACCAAGTATCTCGGTGGCCACAGCGATGTAATAGGCGGAGGTTTAGTAGCGACCGATCCAGGGTTGATTGAAAAGCTGCGCTACCACCAAAATGCGATGGGTTCGGTGCCAGGACCATTCGATAGCTGGTTGGTGCTGCGTGGCATCAAGACCCTGGGCGTTCGAATGGATCGGCACTGCGCAAATGCCCGTGCGGTAGTTGAACTACTGATATCGCATCCGAAGGTGATCGATGTGATGTGGCCAGGGTTGCCAAACCATCCTGGTCACGATGTTGCGGTACGGCAGATGCGTGATTTCGGTGGCATGGTCTCGTTCCGGGTTGCCGGTGGCGAGGCTGCGGCACTAGCGGTTTGCGCCAACACCAAAATCTTCACCCTGGGTGAGTCACTGGGTGGCGTTGAGTCGCTGATCGAGCACCCGGGCCGCATGACCCATGCATCTGCTGCGGGAACTCCACTTGAAGTACCTGCTGACCTGATCAGGTTGTCGGTCGGGATCGAGTCAATTGCGGACTTGCTAGCTGACTTGGATCAAGCCCTCTAGCTATTCGGGTGTCAACTACCGGGCGGCAGTTGCTTGACGATTCAAAGTCTCAGGCATGAGCCAGACGAAGATCACGGCGATTAGGCTCATGCCGGCGGCTGCGGCGAAAGCCCAGTCGAAATCAAAGAGGTCAACGAGTAGTCCGGCTACCAGCGGGCCGATGATGATGCCGACATCAGACATCATCTGGAAGGTGGCAACGACAATGCCACCGCGCTTGCCGCCCACAATGTCACCGACGACGGCGGCGGGCGCGGACCCTAAGAAGGCCGACGCCGCACCTTGAATTGCCATCGCGACCAAGAACAGGGCGGTACCGGCCACCGCCGTAGTTCCCCAGCCGTTGACCGTCACATCGGCCGCCGTTAGTACCAACATGCCGATGGTGGTGCCGATGGTGCCGTAGAGCAGGGCCTTGCGGCGGCCGGTGGTGTCAGAAACGCGGCCGGCCGGTAGTAGTAGCACGGCCTGTACCCCTGCGGCAACTAAGAACCCAATGCCGGTGAGAGAGGCACCCTTTTGTAATCCTTCGGTGACGAAAAGTGGCACCACCGAAGAGCGCAGGCCAAGAACCAAGAATCCGGTGATCAGATTGACCGCGAGTACTGCCCGGTACGCGCCATCTTGCAATGCGACGCGCAATGTCTCAAGTTTCCCCGCCTCACCGTGCGAAACGATTTCCTCGCGTTCATGTAGCCGCGACTTCGCCAAGAAGATGAGTGCGACGAGGCCAGCGGCGATCAAGGTTGCGGCATAAACAAAGAAGGGTGCTCGAATCGACCAGGCAACGACCAAGCCACCAACCGCTGGTCCGGCTACTCCGCCAAGCAGAAAGCCGCCTTGATAGGCACTTGATGCGCGGCCGCGCTGCGCGTTGTCGACAACTCGCAACAGCAGGGCAAGGGCAGAGACTGTGAACATGGATGAGCCCAGTCCGCCAATACCGCGCAGGACGATCAACTGCTGATAATTCTGTGAAAATCCGGCAGCCAGACTTGAACCCGCAACTATGAAAAGCCCGGTGCCCAGCACGAGTCGTTCACCCAATTTGTCCACCAAGGTGCCGGCAATTGGTGCTGTCACGAACCTGGCGAGCGCAAACACCGAGATCACCGCACTGGCCTCGAATGCGGAGACACCAAAGGTCCTGGCGAAAACGGGTAAAGCCGGCAGCAAGATCCCAAAGCCAAGGGCAACACAAAATGCGACCGCAGACAGTACTGCGACTTCGCGGGGGAGTCCTTTAAGCAGTGGGGTGCGACGGACGGCGCCGGTGAACCGGTTACTCACAGTGCGATGGCCGTGCGCGACTGCGCTGACCGTAGTGCCGCATCGAATACTCGGTGCGCAGCCAAGGCCTCTTGCGGGGTGGCGGTACCGAATCGATCACCGAGGGCACCGGCGCGCTCGGCAAGATATGCGGCCCACATCTGGAGTAGGGCATCAGCGAACCCGAATTCGAAGATGCCAGCGGAGATAACGGGCCAGGCGGAGATATTGCCGGGTTGAATCTCCTCCCAGATCTGCTTGCCCCCACGCAAGGCGAATTGTTGGTATGTCGCCGGCGTGCGGGTCGAAAAGCGCACGCCGGCGTCCATCCCGAGGGCTTCGAAATACCAAGTGTTCATCTGGCCGGGGGCGATGCGCCTGGTCTCCCACAGCATCGTGAAGTCCCGGCCCGCCCCACCGGGTGTCCGCATGGCAAGCAGCGCGTTATCCCAGGTATCGCAGTTCGCCGGACCATTAGGTGACGGGCGCTCGGTAACGATGTTGTCGAGCAGGGCGTAAACGTCACTTGGCACCCAGCCGAGGCGTAGTGGCACATGCGCTACGTGCATGCCGAGATCACCCATCACGCCAATCTCACCGCAGGTGGCCTGTTGGCGCTTCCAGTTGATCGCTTTGTTGCGATCGAGGTCGGAGGAATGTGAAAAGCCACTGCGCACGTCAACTAACTCACCCAAGGCACCTGACTGTGCAATTTCAAAGCAGCGTTGGGCACCTGGATAGAAAGGCAACTCACTTGAAACTCGGACGAAAGCCGATGACCTCTCAATGGCTTCGACTATTGCGGCGGCGGCGGCGAGGTCGATCCCGAAGGGCTTTTCGCCCAGGAAGTCCTTTCCTGCAGCGGCAGCGGCTAGGTAAATCTCCTCGTGCAGATTATGCGGCACCGCAATGTAGAGAACATCAATATTTGGATCATCAATAAGATCATGCCAGTTCGACGTGAGCGTGGTCACGGTTGAAACCTGATTGAACCAATTGCGGGCACCCTCGTTTAGGTCGGCAACGGCTACGACCTCAGGCTTGACCGGATGATCTACCAAATGCAGCCAGCGCCCACACACGGCCGCCAACTCGCGACCCATCAGGCCACCGCCGATGATGCCGATGCGGACAGTTTCCATTCCGGTCACGAACTGGCGATAAATCGCTCGGCTTGTGCTACGTCTGCGCCATCGTGCAGCATCGCCATGATGGCCCGGGTCATGCCGACTGGATTTTGGTGCTGGATGATATTGCGGCCGTACACCACGCCGGCGGCACCGGCTTTCAACATTGCCGCTGTCCGGGTTAGTAGCTCGCGGTCGGGGACTTTGCCGCCACCACGCACCAGCACCGGCACGCCGGTTGCGGTCTGAATGACGTCACGATACGCCTCCGGATCATCCGTCGGGTCAGCCTTGATGATGTCGGCACCGAGTTCAACGGCTTGCCGTACGACCGGCAAAATTGTGTTGACGTCACCATTGACCGAGTATGCACCGGACTCGGATTCCTTCATCGCCAGCGGCTCGACCATGAGGGGCATGCCGTAGCGATCGCAGTCGGCACGGGCGAGCAGCACATTTTGCAAGCACGCCTCGCGGACCTCTGGCCGCCCCGGCAGGTCAAAGAGATTGACCACTACGCAGGCTGCATCAAGTTGCACACCGCGCAGCGCGGGCTCGGGAATCATCAGGCTGTACATGTAGTCAGGTAATGGGTTGCCGTAGACATTTGCCACATCGGTGCGAAGGACCAAGGCCGGGCGATGGCGCCCGCCCAGGCCCTGTAACAGGTGGGCCTGGCCGACCGTCAATTGAATGGCATCGGGCTCGGCGGCGGCTAAAGTCTGGACCGCGCTGGCTAGATCCTCGATCCCGGTCAAGAAGCCGCGCTCACCGAAGAATCCGTGGTCAACGGCAATATCCAGGCAGCGGCCGGACTTTGGGTTAAAGAGCCGGCGCAGTCGAAACTCATGGTTTGTCATGGTTTGAGCCTATCCTCAGGGGCGTAGGGGTTTTCGACCTGTTGGTAAAGCCCGAAGGGAGCAGCCATGGCACCGCAGTTGCTCGTGGGCTTGGACATGGGCACCACCAGGATCAAGGCGGTGGCCGTTGATCTGGCAGGTCAGCAGGTAGCCGAGGCAGCGCTGCCAACCCCGTGGCGCCACGTCGGCGCCGAGGCGGACGCGGACCCAATAGACCTAGCGGTGACCGCCACCGGGGTGCTCACCTTGCTGACGACGTCGGCTAGCTGGCCGACCGGGGCCAAGGTCACCGGCATCGGCGTCACCGGAATGGCTGAGACCGGGATCTTGCTGGATGCGACCGGTGCGGTAGTCGCACCGGCCTTGGCGTGGCACGACCCACGCGGTGAAGTAGAACTAATTGAGCAGCATATTTCGCCACCTGAGTTTCATCGGCATGTCGGGATGCGGCTGAACTCAAAACCATCGGTGGCCAAGATCTTGTGGCTACAGCGAAATATTCCGGGGGCCAGCGAAGCCGTTCGGCATTTGTGTGTTGCCGAGTGGATCGTCCATTACCTCGGCGGTGAGCAGGTAGGTGAGTTGTCTTTAACCTCACGCACGGGGCTATTCGATGTGGTTACTTGCGAACCCTGGGAGCAAACCCTGCGTTTGACCGGCGACCTTTTGCCGAGCCGCTTTGTCATAGCCGGAACCGATTGTGGTTCGGTCCGCAACTACCTACCCGATGCATATCTAGGTGCGGTTTTGACCGTAACCGGGATGGATCATCAGTCTGCTGCCTTCGCCTCCGGTGCCGCAATAGCGGGCGTGTTCTTTAATTCGATGGGTACAGCTGAGGCCTTGATGCGATTTGCGCCGGCACCGCTATCGCGCGATGAGATTGAACTACTTGTTGATCAAGATGCCGCTGTGCTTTGGTCGGTTATCCCAGACCACTTCTGTGTACTCGCAGCGACTTTGTCGGGCCTGTCGATGGAGCGGGTGCACGCATTACTTGGCGTGAAGACCCGCGAACAAGCCAGGGAGTTGGCCAGGGCAGCACTTGGTGTTGATCGATTGACTTCCGCAATGAAATTGGATCCAGCCTCGCACCGTGGCCTTCGGCTTTCCGGGATAGATGACGAATCGTCACCGGCATTGGCTTGGCGGGTTGCGGTCGAAGACCTCCTCGCACAAAGTGCCACCATGACGGATTTCGTCGAGAGCGTGATCGGTCCAAGAACTTCGGCGGTGGTGGGTGGTGGCTGGATCCATGATGCGATGGTTGCTGAGGTCAAGAAGCGGCGACTTGGTGATTACCGCACCTGTGACGTTAATGAACCGGGCGCGATTGGCGCGGCCCTCTTCGCGGGCATCGCCACTGGTGCGCTCAGCAGGCCTGGGCCGTCAGAGCGTCCGACTTGGCCGCAGTCTTGACAGGGAACCGCGGTGGCTGAACGCGACACATCACGTGCCTTGGTCTATGCCGCTGAAAACCAATGGTCTGCGGCACTAGATCGCGGTGGGGTAATCGATTTTTTCGGCTCCCGGCTGACGTTACCGAAACAGCAGTATTTTGAAACTGTCGAGTTGATGCAAAACTATTGCGATGACGCACTGGGCCTTGACCGGATCGTCGCGAGTTTTCCAAATACCGGGTCGGTGCTTGTGCGCGCCCGAGCCGGGCAGGCCAAAGCGCACTACGAGTTCGAGAATAGAACCATCGCCGTTCCACTTTCGGGCACCGCCGGCGTACCTGGGTGGGCCTGCTGTGAGGCGGTGCTACTGCATGAGTTGGCCCACCACCTGCTGTTTGTTGTAGCGGATCCCGCAACTAGTGCGCATGCCTTTCACGGCGGCCGGTTCACGACCACCATGTGTCAGTTGGTCTGCGAAGTACTGGGCTTCGAGGCCGCGCTGGTGCTACAAAGTGCATTTCAAGGTGCGGGAGTAACCGTGGGCTCGTATGTCGATTGAGCGAATTAGCGCACTTCTCGCGAAAGCCGAGCGCACCGACAATGCAGCGGAGGCTGATGCATATTTAATGAAGGCTCAAGCATTGGCAACAGCGGCGAGTGTTGATCTGGCATTTGCCAGAGCGCACACCGCGAAGATTGAAATGCGCCAAAGCCCGGAAATTCGTACTGTCACCATTGGCGAAAAGGGTAAGAGGGCCAATCAACACCTGATCTCGCTGTTCATCGCGGTGGCACACACAAATGACGCCCACGTTGACATTGCAAGTAACTCAACTTATGTCATGGCATACGGGATGCCGGGTGATCTTGATGCGATTGAGGCACTCTTTGCCTCGTTAGCCGTGCAGATGACCTACGCGGCACAGGCGTGGATAAACCTTGGGACTTGGCGCACCGAGTCCTATTTGTCCCACCGTAAATCCGGCGGCCGCTGGTCCCGTTCGACTAAGCCGCACACGGCCCAGACCGCGAGGGTAAGTTTCTATCGCTCCTACATCGCGCGGATAGAAGAGCGGCTTAAGGAAGCACGCGCGGGAGCCCGCGATCAAGTATTTGCAGAACACGGCAGGGGCCGGGCCGGTCGCAAGGCAGGTGATCTGGTGCTGCGGGCGAAAGCCACCGAGATAAGTGACTTTCATCGCGCCAATACCGCAGCCCGCGGTGCCTGGGGCGGCTACTCGGGGGCGGTGCGCACGGACAATGGGTCTGCTGGGGCCGCCGGCCGGCACGCGGCGTCAAATGCGCGCCTTGCTGCCCAGCGGTCACTCCCCGGTAAACCGGCAGTGGAAGGATCAAGCACATGACCGATGTGCCGCGACCGACTTTGGCTGATGTCGAGCTAGCGGCGGTTCGCCTTGACGGTGTTATTCGCGATCTGCCCTTGGCCGGGGCCAGGTGGCTTGCTGATTTAGTCGGTGGACCCGTCATGCTCGTGACCGAGAATCTGCAGCGAGCTGGATCTTTCAAGATCCGCGGTGCTTACAACCAGATCGCCCAATTATCTGAAGCCGAGCGGCAGCGCGGTGTTGTTGCAGCAAGCGCCGGTAACCACGCCCAGGGGGTAGCAGTTGCCGGGCAACTACTCGGAGTCAAAGTTACGGTCTTCATGCCGGATGGAGCCACCATCCCAAAAGTTGAGGCCACCAAGGGCTACGACGCCGACGTCTACTTCGCCGGCCCGACGATTGACACGGCCCTAGATGCAGCACGGGAATTCAGTGAGCGCACAGGCGCAGTACTAATTCATCCATTCGACCACGCAGACGTGGTCGCAGGCCAGGGGACTTTAGGCCTGGAGATCATCGCGAAGATGCCCGATGTAAAGACTGTCGTGGTGTGCACGGGTGGTGGCGGCCTGTTGGCTGGTGTGGCGTTGGCTATCAAATCAACCAGGCCAGATATCCGAGTGGTGGGCGTGCAAGCCGAACAGGGTGCGGCCTACCCGGCGTCGCTAAAAGCAGGCACCCCGATCGCACTTACGACGATGAACACCATGGCCGATGGCATCGCGGTTGGCCGGCCAGGCGCGGTGCCATTTGCGATAGTCGCTGATTTGGTTGACGAAATTGTGACCGTATCTGAGGGCGAAATTGCCCGCGCCGTATTGATGCTGCTCGAACGAGCCAAGCTACTAGTGGAGCCGGCCGGTGCCGCGGCAACGGCGGCTGTCTTGGCACGGCCATCAGATTTTGAACCACCAATCGCGGTGGTAGTCAGTGGGGGCAATGTTGACTCGCTCCTCCTGATGCGCATTATCAGGTTCGGGATGGCCGCTGCGGGCCGCTTTTTGACGGTTCGAGTCCGCGTACTTGATCGGCCGGGGTCTCTTGCACGGTTACTGGAGACCGTCCGCAACTCCAATGCGAATGTCGTCGAAGTTGAGCACAATAGATTCGACCCCGGATTGTCCGTCGATGAAGTCGATATCGTGGTGCAAGTTGAAACCCGTGGCCCTGAGCAACGCGATGCACTACTTGGTCAGCTGATCGAAGCCGGGTACGAAATCCTCGACCGATAGACTGCGCCTCATGTCAGATCAACCTGCGGTCCGCGCCGAGGGCATTAGCCGTACCTTCGGTGAAGTCAAAGCCCTAGATGGCATGGACCTCGTCGTGCAAAAGGGCCAGGTGGTTGGGCTCCTAGGCCCCAACGGCGCGGGCAAGACCACCATGGTGCGCATTTTGAGCACCCTGCTGAAGCCAACGGCGGGCCATGCCGAGGTAGCGGGGTTCGATGTGGTCAAGCAGGCTAATCAGGTGCGGCGCATGATCGGGTTGACCGGTCAGTATGCGGCCGTTGATGAGTACTTGACCGGCCGCGAAAACTTGCGCATGTTCGGCGACCTATTTCACCTGACCCCGGCCTACGTAAAGGCTAGGTCCGCGGAGCTACTTGCCTCATTTGATCTTGAGGATGCCGCGGACCGCCCGGCTCGCACCTATTCAGGCGGCATGCGTCGTCGCCTTGACCTTGCGGCGAGCCTGATTGCTCGACCGGAGATCTTGTTCCTTGATGAGCCGACAACCGGGCTCGACCCGCGCTCTCGGCTGGGAATGTGGCAGGTGATCAATGACCTCGTCGCCGAGGGCACCACGGTGCTGTTGACGACCCAGTACTTAGAGGAAGCCGATCAGTTGGCCCAAGACATAGTCGTGATTGATCACGGACATGTGATTGCCCACGGCACTGCGGAGCAACTAAAGGATCAAATTGGTGGTGATCGAATCGAGGTCACCGTTCATGACAGTGCTGTGGCCGAGCGTGCAGCTCTGGCATTAGGGTCGGTGGTCTCCGGGCAGCCGATCATCGAGGACAACAAAATCTCCGCACCTGTCAGCGGCGGTTCAATGGTGTTGGTCGGCGCGATTCGGGCACTTGATCTCGAGCAGATCGAAATCACCGACATCATGTTGCGCAGGCCGACCCTTGACGACGTTTTCATGTCCTTGACCGGCCATCTTGCCGAAGACGAAACCCAACGCCCGGAACCAACTCGTCGAAGAGGAGCACGTAGGCGATGAGCGCAATTACGGTAGGTCGCCCCGTGGCCTTACGCCGACCAATTTACGGCTGGGCCCTGCACGATGGGTTTGTCGTGGCGCGCCGAAATCTCATTCAGACACTGAGAGTCCCTGAACTGCTCTTCTTCTCACTGGTCCAGCCGGTTATCTTCGTCCTCCTCTTCGCGTATGTATTTGGTGGCGCTATCCCTATCCCCGGTGACGGTGCCAGTTCAGCCGATGCGGCTAATGCCTATCGGCAGTACCTGATGCCGGGTATTTTCGGCCAGACGGTTGCTTTCGCGGCGGCGGCCAGCACCGTTGGGCTCGCCGAGGACATGAGCCGCGGCATCATCGATCGCTTTCGGGCCCTGCCGATGTCACCATCGGCGGTGCTGCTGGGGCGCACCTTCGCCGATGCCGTCCGCCAGATCCTCGTGCTGACCGTATTGAGCATCACCGGGTTACTAGTCGGCTGGCGGATAAATAACGGCATAGTGAGCGCGATATTGGCATACGCGTTACTGCTTTTCTTCGCCTACACAGTTGCTTGGGTGGGCGCTTGGATCGGCCTGAGTGTGCCTAACCCGGAGACTGCGAATACCGCCGGCTTGGTCTGGCTGTTCCCGCTTACTTTCTTGTCGAACGCGTTCGTGCCGATCTCATCAATGCCGGATTGGCTACAGCCGATTGCCGCCTACAACCCGATCTCCACTCTGGTTTTGGCGACCCGTGAGCTATTCGGGAATCCGACCGGGATCCAACCCAATTACTGGTCCCTTGACCATGCCGCGCTCTACACAATACTTTCGTGCGCGGTGCTCATTGCCATTTTCGCTCCACTTGCGGTGCGCAAGTACCGCAATGCGACGGCTCGCTAATGAGTATCGCCTGCTAATGAGTATCGCCTGCTAACGAACATAGGGTTCGACCTTCACGATTTCGACCGACATGTCCTTGCCGTTTGCGAGTTGGTAGGTGGCGCTCTCACCAATGCGCTTACCGAGTACCGCTGAACCAAGTGGCGACGTCGGGGAGTAGACCTCAATTGACGCATGGGCGGCTTCCTCGCGGGAGCCCAGCAAGAAGGCCTCGACTTCGCCATCAGACGGAAAACGAACGGTGATGACCTTGCCTTGAGCAACTTCATCTACTTCGGCATCGGGCACCCCGATTTGCGCACTCTCAAGGAGTTGTCGCAATTGCCGAATACGGGCTTCACTTTTGCCCTGTTCCTCTTTAGCGGCGTGGTAGCCGCCGTTCTCCTTGAGGTCACCTTCTTCCCGGGCGAGTTCAATGCGCTTTGTTATCTCGACACGGCCGGGGCCTTCGCGCTCGGTGAGTTCGCCCTGGAGTCGGTCATATGCCTCTTGGGTTAGCCAGGTTACGTCGCTCATGAAAGAAGAGGGTAACGGTCTATTCGGAAAAGGGGTAACCGCGCACGCGAATTGTTACCTATTCGGGGACCCAAGGCTGGTCTGGCGGTACGACTCCGGGCGGAAATTGCGGTTGCCGCACATTTGCGGCCAACCCAACACTGCATCCGAGTAACTCCACCACGTAGGCGGGCGCCAAAGTCCGCAGCTCGTAGTCGATTCGAAGAGTGGACGCGCCAGGTGGAATTGAGATATCCGCGTAGCCGACATCGGCCCGGGATTTGTCTTGGGCGCGAATTACGCAGGTGACGGTGTCGGTACCTTGCCGTTGCACATCGAAGGACACTGAAACATGGTCAGGTGCGGAGTCATCCCAAGAGACCAAAGTGGCCGTGACGGTGTCGCGAGATAGTCCGGTGGTGACGAAAACGAGGGCGAGCGCGAAGCCCACGACCAAAATGCCGGCCCCGATCATGGTGCCCCAGGGCCGGCGGTCTAGCCCGTATCTGGTGATCATCTGCGGAGAGAGTTGGTCCCGGCGAAATGGCGAAGGCACGACTGCCACACTAATGCTTGTGCACCGAGCCCTGCGCCTAATGGCGGTCCATGCCCACCCCGATGATGAATCGAGCAAGGGTGCTGCCGTCACCGCCAAATACGTGTCGGAGGGCGTTGAAGTCATGGTGGTCACCTGCACCGGCGGGGAGCTCGGCGACGTCCTAAATGACGAGGCCAAGGCCGAGGTGGCCGAGCTTGGACTAACCCAGGTTCGGCGCGAGGAGATGGCACGGGCCGCGGGGATTTTGGGGGTCCGTCAAGTTTGGCTGGGTTTCCCCGATTCGGGGTTTCCCAGCGGTGACCCCCCACCACCACTGCCACCTGGCTGCTTCGCGGATCTACCCCTAGATGTTGTGACCGAGCCGCTGGTCGCACTAATCCGCGAATTCCAGCCCTTGGTAGTGACCACCTATGACGAAAAGGGTGGCTACCCGCATCCAGATCACATCCGCACCCACGAGGTCACCATGGCTGCCGTTGACGCGGCCGCGGACCCGAATGCGTACCCGGGGCTGGGCGGTGCACCGTGGCAGGTACCAAAGGTTTACTACAACCAGCAATTCAGCAAGCAGCGAGTACTCGCATTACATTTGGCTATGACCGACGCGGATCTGGAGTCACCGTATGACGACTGGCTGAAGAATTGGGAGGATCGCCCCGAAGACGCTGACCGCATCACCACCCGGGTCGATGCCGCTGCCTGGTTTGAGGTGCGCGACCAAGCACTGCTGGCGCATCGCACGCAGATCGATCCACGTGGGCGCTGGTTCGCGGTGCCGATGGACATGCAAAAAGCGGTCTGGCCGACCGAGGATTTCCAGTTGGCGCGCTCGACGGTACCTATCGAGATTCCTGAAAATGATTTATTCGCCGGACTAAGGGGCAGGTAATGGATCCAGATCCGACCAACGAACTCGGCAAGCTGATCGACGGTGCTGGGCCCATCGCCGGGCTATTCGTCCTCGCCCTCGGAGTTGCGTTAGCCCTCCTTTGGTTTTCACTAAATCGGCAGATGAAGCGCATTAACCCGGACCTGCCGATGGGCCGCGATGACAAAGAACAGGCGGCGGATCGCGAATTGACGAAAGAGGCTGTCGAACGAGGTGCAGATGAGCAACCGCCCAACTCCTAGGGCGGTGCTTCGCACAGCCGTCACGCCGCGGTGGCTTGGGTTCGCTGGACTCGCAATTATTTTCATCACCTGCGCGGTGGTACTAGGTCGCTGGCAGTGGGAGCGCACCCAGGACATCATTCAAGCCGAGCAGGCGGCGCAGTCAGCGCCGCGACCCGTTGAAGAGGTTTCCGAGCCCGGTGGCACTTTGGCCAATGAATTGCTCGGGCAACCGGTCCTGGCCGAAGGTAATTACCTGGGCGCTGGTCAAGTGATGGTCTTGCACCGGTCATTTAATGATCAACCCGGCGTCTGGGTGGTGACCCCGCTTCGACTAACTGATGGCTCGCTAATCGCGGTGCTGCGTGGCTGGCTCCCAGATGCTGGCGCGCCGGGTGCAATCGCCCCGGACGACCGCGTGGTGGTGGCCGGTGTGGTGCAACCTGATGAAGGTTTCTATCTCGAGGCGAAGCCAGCGCCAGGGACGGTGGTCGCGATCTCCAGTGTTGAGTTGCGCAAGTTGTGGGGCCCGGAGACTAGGCCCGGGTACGTAACCTTGGCAACCCAGCAGCCGGCATTCACCCCGGCGCCGACCCCGGTGCCGCCAACAGTGGTAACCGACAATGTGGCTTTTCCAATCCAGAACTTTTTCTATGCCATTCAATGGTTGATCTTCGCGGCCTTCGCAATCGTGGTCTACGGCCGCTGGTTATGGCGCGATGCGCAGGAAATGAGTGCGAAGAATCCCGAAGATTCGACTACGGTTGCGCCATCATGATTTATGTCATCGGCGAAGCCCTGATCGACATCATTGTCGATGCGAAGGGCACGGTACTTGCCTCCGTCGTTGGCGGCGCCCCGTTGAATACGGCTCGAACGATTGCCCGCCTCGAGGTGCCGGCAACTTTTTTGGGCGGGATCTCAACTGATGCATTCGGCAATCGAATGATGCGCCTGCTTGCTGAGGACGGTGTGCACTACGCATTAGGTACCCAGGTGTCTGAACCAACCACGTTGGCGATCGCTGAACTTGATCAGCACGGTGCCGCAACTTATCGATTCGTGATGGATAACACCTCGGCCGCGGCCGTCACCCCCGCTGCTGCCCTAGCCGCCGTTGGGCCAGATTGCCGAGCCGTGCACGTGGGCACCCTTGGGCTGGTGCTCCAGCCATTGGCCGATGCCACGAAAGCTGTCGTTGAAGCATCACCGGCAGATCGCCTGGTGATGATTGACCCTAATTGCCGGCCAAGTGTCATGAAATCATCGCAAACTTTCACGCAGACACTAGATGCGGTCCTCGCTCGCGCGGATATCGTGAAAGTAAGTGGTGATGATCTGTCATTTATGATGCCGAATCTCCAGGCGCAGTCAGCGGCCCGGGAGCTACAGCGTGAAAGCGGAGCACTGGTCTTATTCACCGATGGAGCCAACTGCGTCCAAGTGGTGACGGCTAGTGAAACCGTGGTGCTCGAGGTCCCGAAGGTGGATGTCGTTGACACAGTGGGTGCTGGTGACGCATTTAGCGGTGGTTTCTTGGCACATTGGCTGGGTCGTGGCCTGGGCCGTGGTGATCTTTCGGACTTGGCTGCCGTGGTCGAGGCGGCAACCTTTGGTATCAAGGTTGCAGGCATCACCTGCCAGCGGGCGGGTGCGGATCCGCCGCTCGCCCATGAACTCCGGTCACGTTAGCCTGTTGCCATGAACAAAATCAAAGGCGCCGCACTTCGTTACCGCATCATGGCTTGGGTCACCGGAGTTGTGCTTGGTGCTTTGACCATCTGGCTCATTGTCGGCTACGGATTCATGGACTATGCGAATACCGATGTGAAGCCCGGGCTCTACCGGTTGCTCTGGACCGCCCACGGCTGGCTTTACTTCATCTACCTCATCGTTGGTGTGGATCTGGCCTTCCGCATGCGTTACAGCATCTTGCGCACACTCGGAATCCTGATCGCCGGCACCGTTCCCTTCATGTCTTTCGTGGCGGAGTACTTCGTGCACAAGGACGTAATGACGAGGGTCGCTGCCCAACCGGTGGATCCTGCTTAACCCGCGCGCACCCAACTAATCCAGGCAGAGTTCAGCGACTTAGGTATGCGTTGGGGTCAGGTGCCGGAAACCTGACGCTTTTGCGTGGGCGCGCGCGTTTTCGTCGTGTAATTGCCAAAAAATTGATTTTTCACGACTAAAACGCGCGCACCCAGCGAAGTCAGGAGCATTTCGGCGCTTAGGTGCGTTACCAGTTGATCGGAGCGGCACCGAGTTCACCGAGAAGTTTGTTAGCACGACTAAATGGTTTGGATCCGAAGAACCCGCGATGAGCCGATAACGGGCTCGGATGCGCACTGGCGATGATGGGCACATCAACGAGCGCTGGGATAAGGGCCCCCGCATCCTTGCCCCACAAAATCGCGACAAGTGGTTGATCGACGCGATGAACCAGCGCGTTGATTGCGGCGTTTGTCACTTGCTCCCAGCCGACCCCACGATGGCTACCGGCGACATTGGCCTGCACGGTAAGCACTCGATTGAGCAGCAGCACTCCTTGTGCCGCCCACGCGGATAGGTCGCCGTTAATCGGCGCCGGGCAGTTTAGGTCCGCAGTTAGCTCCGTGAAGATATTTTGCAAACTACGTGGCAACGGCCGGATTTCTGGTCCGACCGCGAACGCGAGTCCGATCGCGTGCCCGGGGGTCGGGTAGGGGTCTTGGCCCACAATGAGCACCCGGACGTCAGGTAGCGGCTGGGTGAAGGCCCGCAGTATGTGATCCTCCGCGGGCAGCCAAGGGCGCCCGGCCGCGCTCTCGGCACGCAAGAAGGCGCCGGTGGCGAAGAAGGCGTCAGCTTCACCGGCAAGCGCCGGGACCCAGGTTGGGTGCACCAGTTCGGCAAGGGGCTTGGCCACCACTGCAATCTAGTGTTTGACGGTGGGGTAGACGTCGATCTCGACGGCTTTGACGCTCAGCCAAACCTGGCTGCCGGGAGCAAGGCCCAGGTCCGCCACGGCGGCAGGGGTTATTGCGGCAACAACGGACGGCGACCCGTCAACTTGCACTCGTACCCGATCATGTGCGGCTTGCAAACTAACTATGGTGCCGGGCCAGACATTTCTTGGACTGCCCGCGGGCTGCTCTCGGTGCACCGAAACCGACTCGGGTCGTACGACCGCAAGTACCGGGCCGGCAACGTCAAGGTCAGCGGTGTGCAAGATGCCACCCTGATCAAGTTTTAGCTCTCCGTTGCTGATCGTGCCGCGTAATAGGGTGACCCCGATAAGTGCTGCGGCATAAGGGGTTGCCGGTCGTCGGGCGATCTCCGCGGGTGTTGCATCTTGCACGATCGCGCCGTTCTCGAGCACTATGACCCGATCCGCCAACATCATCGCGTCCAGTGGATCGTGGGTGACAAGGACGGTGCACCCGGAAAATGCTGAGAGCTGCTCGGTGAGCTCGAGGCGAATTTTTGCTCGGGTTTCGATATCGAGGGCGGCTAGTGGCTCGTCTAGTAGCAGTACTTGCGGCCTGGTCGCTAATGCTCGGGCAAGCGCAACGCGCTGTGCCTGACCCCCGGAAAGTGAGCTGGGCAGGCGACCCGCGAGTTCGGCGATTCCGATTTTGGTCAGCACCTCTAGGGCAAGACGGCTTGCAGCCTTGCGGCCGAGCCCACGTGATCTGGGTCCAAACGCCACATTTGCCAGCACCTTGAGATGGGGAAACAGTGCATAGTCCTGGAACACATACCCGATCGATCGAGCTGGCGGGGGCAAGAAGGTCTTTTGTGAATCATCAACCACCACCCCGTCGATTTCGATCGACCCGGTCGAGGCGGCAACTAGCCCGGCGATGGCCCGCAGCAGGGTCGACTTGCCGGCGCCATTTGGCCCGAGTATTGCGATAACCGTGCCAGGTTCGAAGGTGGCATCGAATTCGAGGGTGAACTCCCCGCGCTGGGCGGTGAAGTTTGCGATCACCGTCATGATGTAGTCGGCCTGAGGTAGCGCCCACGCAGTGCGACAAGGACAACCACGCAAACGGTTAGCATCACCAGGCTCAAGGCGATAGCGGTGGAGCGGTCAGTTTCAAGGGCTTGATAAACCGCCAGGGGCATCGATTGGGTAACACCGGGAAAGTTACCGGCGAAAGTAATCGTGGCGCCGAATTCACCAAGTGCCCGGGCCCAGCAAAGGACCGCTCCGGCCACCAGCGACGGACCCACCATTGGCAAGGTAATGCGCCGGAAAATGGTCCACTGCGACGCCCCCAAAGTCGACGCGGCATCCTCGAAGCGGCCGTCCAAGGACCTAAAGGCGCCCTCCATCGTGATGATCAGGAATGGCATTGCCACAAAAGTTTCAGCGACGATCACCCCGGCTGTGGTAAATGGCAGTTGGATTCCTAATCCTGATGAAAGCCATTGCCCGACCAGGCCGCGCCGGCCGAAAGCCGTCAAGAGGATAACTCCGGAGACCACCGGCGGTAGCAGCAGCGGCACGATCACCATCGCGCGAAGTATGCGGGTGCCCGGCAAAATCTCCCGCGCGAGCAGCCAAGCCAGCGGGGTGCCAATGAAAATGGCGATCACGGTGGCTGCGATCGAAGTCACCATGGAGATGCGTAGCGCTTCTAACGCAACCTGCGAGGTGAGGATGGCGCCGAATGAGCCCCACGGGGCTTCGGCGAGGAGCCCGATCATGGGTATTACGAGGAAGGCGATTGCGATGAGACCGGGAATCAGGAGAAAAAGCGGCCGCGGGGCGGTCGGTCGACGTGGCGTCACGGTTTCATGAACCCATAAGCTCTAAGAATCCCCTGTGCGCTAAATGAGTAGCGCAGGTATTGCACGAAGGCCTTCGCTGCAACCGGATTGCTCGTGGCTTTTGCCGTCGCGACCGGGTAACTGGTGATCACATTGAGCGCACCTGGAATGGTCACCGAGGTGATATTGGATCCGGCCCACTTCACGTCAGTGACATAGACGATCCCGGCATCTACTTCATCGGCAATCACCTTGCCTAACACCATTCGCACGTCGAGTTCGCGTGTTACCGGTGTCACGGTGATATTGGTGTTCTTGAATAGATCACGTGCGGCTGCACCGCACGGCACTGCGACATCGCAGACGGCAACAAAGACTCCGGGTTTTGCCAGATCCGTCAGTGCGGAGATGTTCGCCGGGTTGCCGGTGGGCATGGCAATTGCCATGGTGTTCTTGGCAAAGGGAATTGGCGCGGTTACGGATCCTGCACCGACGGCCTTGGCCATGACCAGCTCCGATGCGGTGGCCAGCACATCAACCGGTGCGCCAGCATTCAATTGCTCTACGAGAGTGGAGCTCCCTGCGAAATTGAATTTCACCGTGACTTTCGGAAACCGTTTCGTGAATGCTGCCGCGATTACGGGGAGTACATCGGTCAATGACGATGCGGCCGAAATGGTGATGGTGCCGCTGGGTTCGATGAACGCCGCCGGAGCCGCCGCATTGGCGAGGGGCGACCCGGCAAGAGTCACCGCCACACTCACAACTGCGGCGGCGAGTAGGCGGGGAATCCTCAAGAAGCCTCCTCGCGTTCGACAATCACATTGGTGGCTTTGATCATTGCTGCTGCACGCACCCCGGGTGCCAGCTCAAGCTCATCGGCCGCCTCCCGACTCATGAGCGAAATTACGCGGTGCGGGCCAGCCTGGATCTCGACCAGGGCCATGACGCCATCGCGCTCGACCCTGGTGACTATGCCACTGAAACGATTTCGGGCCGAGGTGGAAACCGGCGCCGGCACCGGGGGGGCCGCCTGCGCCATCAGGGTGGCTACGGCGGCTGCGTCGACCGTCATGGGCCCGGGCCCGGTGCTCTGGGCGGCGAGCCGACCGGTGTCGATCCAGCGGCGCACCGTGTCGTCGCTGACACCGAGGAGTTCGGCGGCCTCGGAAACCCGCATTTGCGTCATAAAAAAGAATTTTAACGCATAAATTCGGAGAATATCAAGGAAATGAACCTAAAAAGCGGGGCGGGTGCTTTTGCACCCGCCCCGCTTTACTACTTTCCTGCTACTTGGCGTTCGGACGCTTCAAGGCATCCGGTTCGTACAGGCCGTCGTTGTTGACTCCGGCGGTTGCGTACTCGATTGCCTTGGCCTTCTTAAGAGCCGAGGTGGTCTTTGCATTCACCATCGCATTTAAGGTTTTTACCGCGTTGGTGATTTGCGCACCCGCCTCCAATCCGAAGAAGGAGCAGTGACCGACACCAGAGGTGTTTGCCGCTGCCGAGGCCGCCGCATCAGCTGACTTACCGCCTGCTGCGAACTTGGTGTAGCCATCAGGTGATGGCACGGTGTAGTACTGCGCGATCTTCAGCAGCTTGCTCTTGGCGCCGCTCTTTGCGAGCTTCGCGTAGAACTCACCGGTGTTACCGGCAGCCACGATGGGATCGTAGGTAGTCGTGATCAGCAAGGTGGGCACGGAGTACACACCCTTGGCAGCTGGCAAGGCGCGAACTGCCTTGACCGCCGCCGCATTTGCACCAAAGCGTGCTGTTGCATCACCCTTTGAAGCATCCAGCTTTGCGAGCATGGCATTTAGCAGGTTCGGCATCACCGTTGACGCATTCAAGGTGTCGCCGAACTCACCGCGCTGCTCCGAAGAGAGCAGGTTGGTGTACGACACATTGACATTGTCGTTGTAGTTGGCCGTCTCCGTAGCGGGAATGCTGGCGATGGTGCGAGCGCGTTGCTCAAGCTCGTACCGGCCGAGGATGCCAAGTGCGGCAGCCCCACCCACGTTCTGCAGCATGGCCGCAGCGGTGTTCGCACCGGCTGATGCCGGGGAGTAACCACCGCCGATTGCCGCAAGGGTGCCCAAGGTGGCAAAGGCCGGGTTAACCGTTTGGCCGTCGTACACCGTGGACTTGGTCGGTAGCCCGGCCATCAACCCGGCGAGCAGGTTTGCCTGTGCTACCGGGTAGCCAACCGCGGAAGTGGTAACCGTGCCCGCGGCTACGCCGCCGAGGGTGGTTAGCACCGTGCCGAGGTCGGACAGCGCCTGGGTGTAACTCTGGTAGTTGGCGACCCGAAGGGTCGGAGCTATCAGGGTCTTCCAGGTGTACATGACGGTCATCGCGCCCGAGAATGCTTGCTCGGGACCGGCAAGTGGTGCGCAGGTCGGCAGTGAACCGGCGATTTTGCCGGGGTTGCGCTCGGCAATGGTTTGTGCGATGAGCCCACCGAGGGATTCACCCCAAACCATGGTCTTCTTCACGCCCTTGATGGCACCGCCATTGATGTGCTTCAGCAGGTTCTCACCAGCTTCGACACCTTCAGCCGTTGCCCATCCCTGCTTGGCGTAGCCGGTACCCGCGAGGGCGTAGCCCTGGGCGAGCAGCCCCGGTATTGCTAGTGCATTGTCGGCAACATCAGCACCGCCGCCGCCCACATAGGCCACGTCACTTCCGAATGCTGCTGCGAACGCTGGCACCGAAGTCTTGACATATGCCGGGTTCGCGGCAAAGCCAAGTGGTGTTGCCAACGCGGCAGGCACCGGGGTTGCGACGCGATAGCCATGCGAGAACAACAGCACGGTGCCGTTGAACGTCGTTGGCATCACAATTTTGTACGTTGATGCACCAAGTGAACCGGTGAGGCTGCCCTCACAGGTTGCACCCAAGGCGCAAGCGTCGGCTGCTTGGGCCGGCGCTAGTGCCGGGGCAGCTGCAAGCAGCAGCCCCGACGTTGCGAGTACCGCAACGAGGCGGCGAGACATTTTGGTTTTCATTTGTGTCCTCATCTACGGAAGCAACTTGGAAGTAGGGGCGCCGGGCTTGAACGTGGTCTTCTTGGCGGTGCCAGAAGTCGCGCTCGTGGCCGTCATGATGTAACTGGTCAGGCGCTCTACTTGGCCCGTTGCGTTGTACTGGCCCATGTAGTAGCCGTTTAGGCCCTGATGTGACTTTGCGCTGATGATCATCGGTGCAATGGCAGCTGACCTAAAGGTGCTGGCCTTCGTCTGCAGTGCATTGATCAAGCTCGCGCGGGTCAAGTCCGGGCCGGCGGCCTTGATGGCCTGTGCCAAGACGTACGCGGTGTTCAGGCCGTAGTAGGTGTAGAAGTTCCACGGCAAGGAGTTCTTGTCCGCGATCACCTTCATCTGGCTGACATATGCGTTGGTGGTGTCTTGGATCGGCACCAAGAAGCTCGGGGTGTAGACACCCTTGAGTAACGTGTTGCCAGCTGCGCCAAGTGCCGCACCCACGACCGACGGGTCAGAGCCGACCGACGTGATCATCCAAGTCGGTGCAAACGCTGACTTGGCGGCGGTGCCGAGCATCTGTGCGGTAGCCGATGTGACGCCGAAGAAGACAACCAACTCACAGCCGGCTGCCTTCAACTTCGCGATCTGCGATGTAAATGGCGCAACCTGCTGGCCTGAGTAATAAGAAGTCGTAGTGGCGAAGGTGGTGCCCGCAGCGGCGAAGCCGACTTGGGCGTTATCGCCGAATTCACCGTCCTGGTAGAACAGGCACTTCTTCTTGGCATTTAGCGTGGCGTCATTGGCCATGTAGTAGCCCATGACCTTTGCTTCAACCACATATGACGGGAAGAACGGGAAAGTCATCGGGTACTTCTTCGCATTATCGAAGTTCGATGATCCGGTGTTGACGAATACGTCCGGGATGCCGCGACGGTTCAGGTCAGCAACCACCGCAGAGTGCGAAGGGGTGCCTAGTGCGCCGAACATGGCGAAGATCTTGTTGCTGAGGATCAGTTGATTTGTCTGCTTCTTGGTAAGGGCAGGGTTGTACTGATCATCGAGGTAGACGTAATTAATCTTGCGCCCGTTGATTCCGCCATTGGAATTGACGTAGTCGAAATACGCCTTCGCTGCCGGCGCTACATACATGTAGCCGGGCGAGGCAGGCCCCGTAAGCGGGGTGGTGGTGCCGATCACGATCTCCGTCTTAGAGACACCTGGATCGGCTGTCGGAATCCTTGCTGCTTGAGCTGGAGCGGCTGCGGCTAGCGCGAGGGCTGCCACTGCACCAGCGGCGACCACTCGGGCCGCGTAGGTGGTTCTCACGAATTTCCTCCCGTTGAACTTTCCCCCCTGCACCAGGGGAGAGGTTTGGCCGCGGACGGGTATCGCACCTGCCCGTGGTAAGACACCTGCTGTATTCCTTAACGCTACTGGTCATTAACTCTTGGTTCAGGTGGTATGAGGAAAAGGTACTGGCCGCCCGCCCGGTTGTCCTAATGGGAATTACGATTAAGTAGATAAATCGGGCAATTAGCCGTAAGAGCGGGACTTTGCGATCAAGCGGGAAATGCCGGCCTGCAAACTGCCCAGGATCCCGCCGGGGGCGATCAGCACCACCAGCACCACTAAGAGCCCGTAGACCAGGTTCGGGGCGTTGTCGGTGATATTGGCCGGCCAGCCACGTTCGCCGGCAATTTTGAAGACCAGCTCAGGGAGCACGACGAGCAGGATTCCGCCGATAATTGCGCCGCCTAGGGAGGCTCGGCCGCCGAGCACCACGCCTACCAGCAGCGATAGGGATAGCCCCAGGCCAAAGGCCCCGGGCCCGACATAACTGAGGATCTGGGCGAACACGGCTCCGGCGATCGCGGCAAAAAAACTGCTAATGACGAACGCGGAGATTTTGGAACCGGCGGGGGAAACTCCCGAAACCGACGCGGCAACCGGGTCATCTCTAACCGCCCGCCAGACTCGGCCTTGGCGCCCGCGCACTAAATTCAGGGCCAAAAATCCGATGATGCAAGCCGCCGTGACGGCCAAGGTGGCCTGCCAGCGCTCCAGCACAAAGGTGCTATTGAGGAGGGCATCGGCGGCGGCAATCGGGTCGGTATCTGTTGGCAGTGCGGTATCTGTTGGCAGTGCG